>NZ_CAJXMA010000008.1:0-56531 GCF_913056445.1 uncultured Halovibrio sp. | reverse complement strand
CGAAACAGCAGATCGCAATCCGTGAACCAGACCCAGTCCGCTTCGGTGTTCAATGCTGCCCGGTTACGGCCTATACCACGCCGGAACAACTCTTCTTTTCGGTAGGGGACCCAGTTCCAAGTTACGTTGGGAACGTCCTGTTGCCCGAAGAAGTCCAGCAACCGTTGAGTCTGTTCATCCTCTGGGCAGTAGCAGACCGTCATGGTCACATGGAGCTTTGAGGGCGGGTACTGGACCAATGAACTCAGCTGGTACATCAGGAAATGCGCGTAGCGCCAACAATGGCTGACCACTTCCAGTTCCAGAAACCCGCTACGGGCAGCTCGCTTTTCAAAATCGGGAAGATTTGATTCAAACCAACGCGCAGGCACCCACCCCTTGGCCGCCAAGCGGTAAAACCAGAGCACGAAATACGCGTAGAAATCCTTGAATCTAGAACCCATAAGGGACCATTGGCCACTCGGAGAGCGATTTGACGAGGAAGGATGGTAGCATGCTGATTATCAATGCAACAGTTGACCTGCGGTTGAAGCCTCTGCTCCCTGTGATTCCAGAGGATCTACGATGGGCAATTTTCAAGGCAACTGAATGCTGTACAAACAATGATCAGACCCTTGCTCAGGAGGCAATGTGGCAGCCTTTTTCACTAAAAAATCCAGCCGAACGCAATTTGGTCTGGTTAACTGCATGAATAACCGCGGCCTCGGGACCGAGTCCCGTCTTTTGCGCGATTTCTTCCGGAATCATTTCCCCGACGTTGACTTCCAGATCTACGAAATTCCGGCAGGACGGCGAGGTAAAGATTTTGATAGCACATGGCACAATAAACGTTCATTCCGTAGATGGCTGAATGACAAGGATGTTGTCATGACCATCGAGCAGTTCATGCCCAACCTCTTCAACGCGTGCCGCGAGCGCGGGATACGCACCATATGGCGCCCCAACCACGAATGGATCCCCACTCAGCTCTCGCGAGATGACTTCAACCGCGTAGATATCATCATGACCCCCCAACATGCCTGCGCCGATTTCCTTGAACAGCATTTCGGGCTGAGCAATGTTGTCCGGAACCCCTGGATTACCGAACTCCCCATCCATAAAAAACAACCGTCAGCAGACAGGACCACATTCCTGTTTAATGCCGGTAGGGGGGGCCTGGGGGAGCGCCGTAACCCTCAGGTCGTTATCGATGCATTCAGCAAAGTCTTGGCAGCCAGGAATGACATCCACTTTACACTGAAAACCCAGACCGAACTCGACGTCTCTCCGCTAACCTCTTTCAGCGGGCGTAGCTTCTCCTACATCCGGAAAAACACCTCCTACCGGAAAAACCTTTCGTACTACCGATCAGCGGATTTTTCCCTCGCGCCTTCTAAGTGGGAAGGCGTTGGATTTGCCATCCTCGAAAGCCTCTACTCCGGCACTCCGGTACTCACAACGGATGCGCCCCCTATGAACGAATGGATTCAACATAAGGAAACCGGATATCTGGTACCAGTGTCCTACCCGGATGTGACACTTCCAATCCCTCACGACAGGGTGAACCTCGAGGGTGTGAACTGGGTAAAGGCAGCGCTCTGCAACGTGGATGATGTGGTCGACGGAATCCACTGGCTAGCGGACAACAGAACCCACTTTTACGAACGGTTCAATGCTGCCAACAGAGAGACGCTGACCCAACGGAAGGCGGATTTCATTGCCTGTTTTCGAGCGCTGATCGATAACGGGTTTCAGCCAGATCGCGCCGCAGCCGAAACCAGATACGCAACTTCCGCCAAAGATTGAGCGGCTTACGCCCAAACTTGTCACGCTCCTCCCGAAGGAACCAATCAACCGCCTCAAGCACCCGCTCACTCGAGCGCCCGTCCGTAAAGCTGTGCAGCTCCCGGCAATACGCGCGCATCGCGGAAACCAGTGATTCCGGCCGCTGCAGCGCTCTCTCCAGAGCAGGCTCAACCTCGGAAGCTTCCGCCACATCAATCAGCCACGGCCCCGGCATACGGGTATTGAGCGTCACCACCGGCCGGTCCAGGAACATGAACTCGAACATGATGGATGACGTGTCGCAGAGCATGACGTCCGCCTGCGGGAGATACGGAATCAGGTCCTCATCACTTTCGATGAAGGTCAGGTTCGGGCCCGCCAAGGCACGGTAGCGTACCACCCATTCCGGATCCATCTTGGGGTGCAGCGTGACCAGGAAATGCCAGCGGCCGGAATCGGCCATGCGGGCAATCTCGTCATACAGTGCCGGGGCGGCTGTTACGCTGCGGCTGAAGGTGGAGGCGAAGAATACGGTCGGTCTGTCGCTGCTCTCCGCGGGGCCCGAGCTCTCAGCCTCCTTCAGCAGCGGGTCCAGCTTGGGCCAGCCGGTATGAGCCACGGAGAAGAATCCCTTCTCCCGGGCCAGCTCCTGGAAACGTTCAGTGTCTCCCTCGGCATGGGTGCAGTACAGGTCGAACCAGCCGCGGATCCGGTAGTGGTCGCTCTCCGCCTCGGTCTCGTGGCCCCGCTTGTTTCGTGCCAGACCGTGGAACACCTCCACCTTGATGCCCGGAAAGAACCAGGGTACCCAGTCGCCCGGCACAAAGGTGGCAACAGCGCCGTACGCCATGACCTCCCGCACTGTCTCCAGCCTCAATTCGTCCTCGCTGAGGGGTGCCGCGCTGCAGCCGGCCACGAACCACGCGACCTCGTCCCCACGTGCACGAATGGCCTCCTGGAGGGGGCGCAGGATGGAGTAGGAATAGGGCTGATTCACGAAGAACAGGTAACGCGCCATCAGGCCTCGACCTTCTCGAAATAGCGCCTCATGACCAGCAGCGAGATCAGCCATTCGCGGCGTGTGTCCATGAAGCGGGCCACATGGGCCTGTGCGTTGCGGATGATGGCTTCGGCCGCCTCCGGATGGGCATTGTAGTAGCGGATCTGCTCTTCCAGATCCGAATGGTCATCCGCCAGACAGGCGTAGTGCACATCGGGTTCCAGCGCCCCTTCCATGAACCAGGTCTCGTAGCGCGGCCGCCGCATCAGGCACAGGGAGTTGGAAGCCAGGATCCATTTCAGGTTGGTCGCCACATCGTTCCCTTCAATGCTCACGATGTAGCGGTAATTCAGCTGTTCAGAGGCGGGCATGAAGCCCGTATGCCAGGGCTTGCCGATCGACTCCTCATGGTTGCAGCCGACATCACAGAGCGGGCTGTCATGATAGCGCTCGAGAAAGGCCTTCCGCTGCGGCTGGCTGCCCTTGCCCCGCCAGATGGCGATGGGCTCTTTCTCCCGGAACGACAGAGGGTCCGGTACCATGAAGTAATGGCGAACCTGGTTGAGCTTGAGCAGGACGGAGTTGGCGTTTTCGCCCGCTGACGCAACAGGGCGGCTTTTCACGAAGCTCGGGTATTCCGGCACCCAGGTTACATCCCCGAACTCATAGCGGAAGGGCCGGTCATCGGGAAGGCAACGGAGCAGGCGCTTGAAGTCCAGGTAGTAGGCGGAGCGCTGGCCCCGGCGTGAAAACTGCTGTGGCCGTATCGCCTCGGGGCCTGGATTGAACGGTGCTTCCAGCCGGTTGTACCAGGCCACCCGCGCATCCACCTCCGCCTTCGCTTCCGGCTCCAGCGCCGCGTATTCCTCCATCAGGCGCTGCCCGTGCCACAGCCAGTAGGAGCGGGGCACCACCAGGTCGAACAGTGCGGTGAGGTAATAGCCCAGCTTGTGCAGATTCCGTTCATACCGGGTCGTCAGCTTCATGGGTGACCCGCTCCTTCACTGTAGCCCGCAAGAACATGCTCCCAGGCTGTGTCCAGCCCCAGTGGCGAGTCAGTCCAGTCCAGCTTCAAAAGTGACCGGTGAAAGCGGTCCAGGTTGCCACGCTGCCAGCGTGCCCCCGTAATGCCGCGCGCCCGCTGTCGCCCCTTGTCGAAATCAATCACGTAGACCGAGCCATTAACCCAGAGGATATTGAAGGCGTTGAGATCCGCATGATCGATGCCCTCGTCATGAAACCTGCGGACGGTTCGGCCCACCGCTTCCCAGTGTTCCGCTGCCAGGGTACCGAGCACGGATGGCAATGGCTGGGCGGATTCCAGCCGCTCCACCAGGATCGCCGCCCGGTAGAATACCCCCGCCCGCGGCCAGAAAGCAGCAGCCACCGGCGCTGGAACAGGCAGCCCCCGTTCGACCATGCGCTGAAGCAGATCAAATTCCGCAAAGGCCCGGCTCTGGGCAACCCCGGTGCGGACATAGGCATCCCTGGAAAGATGGGCCATAAGCCCACCGCGCTGGTAGAACCGTAACACCAGTTCACCACCCGGCGCCGTCACGAACCAGGCACCACCCCGACCGCCCGCGTCCACCGGCCGTGCAGCGCTTCCCCAGGCATTGGGTCGGAACCAATCAGTGTTGAATGAAGGCGACCAGACGGCACTCACCCGTAAACGGGCACCATCATCGCCGAAAAAGTCTGAGGAATGGCTCATCGGGGCTGCTCTGATCGGATTCGCTCGCGTCGATTTCCTGCGGGAAATGGGACGTCACAGGCATACTGCGTTATGATATGCCTTCGTTGATGCAGATGGGTGATGGTGCGCCCGCTGCCTGCGGCATTCTAGCAAGCAACAATCAGACGACTCCAACCCGGGCCAGTCCGACCTAATCCATGCTGAATGATTCATCCGGCACATCCGTCAACTCCATCTGCATCCTCCGCCTTTCCGCGATCGGCGACGTCACGCATGTACTGCCGGTCATACACAGCCTGCAGAAACAGATGCCCGGCGTACGCATCACCTGGATCATCGGTAAGATGGAGGCGCGCCTGCTCGAGGGGCTGCCCGGTGTCGAGTTTATTGTATTCGACAAGAGCGCCGGTCTGCGTGGTTACATTGACCTCTGGCGTCAGCTGCGGGGCCGGCGGTTTGATGTACTGTTCCACATGCAGGTGGCACTGCGCGCCAATATTGCAGCCCTGCTTGTGCCAGCGAGCACCCGGGTTGGCTACGACCGCGAGCGCAGCAAGGACCTCCACGGCCTGTTCATCAACCAGCGTATCCCCAGAAGAAGCGGGCAGCACGTGCTTGACTGCCTGGCCAGCTTCCCTACGGCCCTGGGGCTCAAACCAGCGGAGCCCGAGTGGCACCTCCCGGTTGCCGAAACGGACAACGCATTTGCGGACCGTGTACTGGACCCTGCCCGCCCGAACCTGGTGATCAGCCCCGTTGCCAGCCATGAGCTCCGGAACTGGCCTACACAGCGGTATGCGGCGCTGGCGGATTACGCGGTACACCAGTACGGGGTGCGCATCATCCTGGTCGGTGGTCCTTCTGAACAGGACCGGCAGTACTGTCAGGCGATCGAAGAGGCAATGCAGGAAGAGGTGCTCAACCTCTGCGGGCAGGACACCCTGAAACAGCTCGCGGCCCTCATGGCCCGGGCGGATCTTGTCATTGCCCCGGATACCGGACCGGCGCATATCGCCAACGCCATGGGCACCGACGTTCTGGGGCTCTTTGCCAGCTCCAATCCATACCGCTCAGGTCCCTATAACTCAATTGAGTGGTGCGTTAACCGTTACCCACAGGCATTGGAGCGCTTTACCGGCAAGCGGGTCGAGAGCGCCCGCTGGGGTGCCAAGGCAGAGTTCAACGGCGCCATGGAACTGATAACCGTTGACGACGCCACCGCCATGCTTGACCACTGGATGGCCCGGCGCCGTCAGAGTGCCTGAGCCTCCATCAGCGGCTGTAATCGCGATAGGATTTCTCTTCCACGAAACGTGACCCCAGGGTGAGGTTGACCCGTTTCTTGAGCGCCGCGCGCTCGTCGTTGGTGAAATAGACCGAGCGGGCCAGCTCAATGAAGCGCTCACCGAAGCGCCCCGCAGCCTCCTCTTCCCGGATAGCGTCCTCAATCTCCCAGAGTTTCTCGTTGACCGCCTTCAGCTCCCGGCGCTCCGCAGCAACACGGTCAGGCTCCGTAATAGCCTCCTGCCAGTGCTGGCTCAATGCTTCGAGTTCCGTGTGCACGTGTTGGAGCTTGTCCGCATCCTCGATGCGCTCAGACTTGATCTCGAGGATGGTGATCTTATCCAGTACTTCACCAAAGGAAACCGGTATCCGGATCGTGTCAGTCATTGGCGTTCTGTCGCACCCCTGATGGCATGAAATCGAGCGCAGCAGTCTATCATCCGTTGCCCGCCTTTGGTTCATCAGCCAGTGACAGATGGGAAACATCCGGCGCCGGCGGCTCGGGCTTTTCCTCCTCAGCTCCAAGATCCTCGCCGGGCGGCGCTACTGACCATTCATCCAGGTGCTCGAAAACGGGTTCCGGTTCCTCCCGTGTGTCCCCCAGCCGCTCGCCCGGAGCGCCCAGGCTGAGATCCGAGCCGGCCAGAATGGAATCCACCTTCTCACCCGCCACCGGCAGGCGGTCACCCGGTTCCACGGCCACATCGCCGCCTGCAGGCGATGGGTCACGGCCCTCATCCGAGCGGGCTTGTGATTGCTCCACCGTCCCGGCCTGCTGCATGGGCTCAATATGCGCCACCAGCCCGTTCTTCTTCATGGCGGCCTGATACTTGTGCGCCGTGGCCTCATCAAGCCGGTTCCTGATCACCACGCGCTCACCGGAGAACATCTTCTCCAGCTGGGCATCATTGGCCTTGAACAGCCCCCTGGCCCGTTCCCGCGCCGACTGTTCGTCGAGGCCTGCTTCCCACTCCCCGCGAAACACCAGTTGATACATAGCGTTTGCCCGTCGTTTGCCTGCGTCTGTTTCACAGCATAGCGCACATGACGCCTGTGAGCCCTGTAGCAGAGCGAACGCTGGAATATTAAAAAGCTGTCAAACCGGCTGCATTATCCGGAACAGCCGAGGATAATACAGCCGTTACGTTCTGTTACGTTGAATGCGATGATGCTGCGAGTTTCAACAGGATACTGGCTCACCGTTCTGGCAACCACGCTGCTGCTCACCCCGGCTGCGACGGCTGGCGCCAGCGAGCGTCTCGAGGACCGCCTGGCCTCGACCCTGAAGCAGGTACATGCCAGCTATGAGGGCTACGAGCAGGCCACAGTCCCCGAGGATGGACACCCCAAGACCTATCTGCTTCTGGACTTTGAGGGCGACAACCTCAGCCGCCGCGAGCAGCGCCAGGAGCGTATCCATCACATCTGCAGCCGCATACTCACCAACCGGGACCTGGTGGAGGATCTGTCCCGGCGGGGCGTGCATATGGTGTCCGTCGCCTTCGACCGCCAATACCAGTACGACTGCCTCTGAACAGCCCTACTCCGGTTCCGGCAGAAAAGCCTCCCCCGCGAACTGTTCCAGCAGCTGCTGCACCCGGTCCAATTCGAAGCCGGCCACGGCCTCCGCCAGCTGGTCGGCAAAGGCCACCAGCTCCTCAACGCCCTGGTCCCGCGCCTGTGACTGCAGTTCTTCGGCAAACGCCTGGAGCGCCTCCGGGTCGCCGCTGTCGACCAGAGACGTGGCCTGCGGGATCAGGGAATAACGCAGCGCGCGCATCACCCGCTTCTGCTGCTCCTCGCTGAGGTCGCTCCAGGCTGTCAGATTCTCCGGCTCACTCCCCTCATCCGTCTGTTCCAGATCAATGCGTTCATGGGTGAGGTAATCCGCCAGCTCCCCGAGCAGAATCTCGCGGCTCACGGGTTTGTGCAGATAGCCATCAAATCCGGCCTCGCGGATGCGCGCGGCCTCGCTGGTCATGACCGAAGCAGTAAGCGCCACGATCGGGATATCACTGAGCTTGCGATCCTCGCCAAAGGCCCGAAGCGCCGCAAACCCGTCCATCTCAGGCATGCGGATATCCATCAGCACCAGGTCCGGACGGGAAGCACGCGCCTTCTCCAGCGCCTGAACACCATTCTCAGCCTCTTCAACCGCAAGCCCTTCGGGCTCAAGCACATCCCGCACCAGCTGGCGGTTCACCGGGTTGTCATCCACGATCAGGACCCGGCTGCAACTGAAGCGATAACGTACCGCCAGCGTCTCATCATTCACATCCGGTGCGGCCAGCGCTGTTTCCACATCACGCAGATGCACGCGGAAGGTCGTGCCCTCACCGGGCTGGCTGCGCACGCTGAGCTCACCGTTCATCATCTCGACCAGCTTGCGGCTGATCGCCAGTCCCAGACCGGTGCCGCCGTATAGTCGACTGCTCTGCCCGGCCTGCTGCTCAAAGGCCTCAAAGATCCGCTCCTGCTGCTCCTCGGGAATGCCGATGCCGGTGTCGACCACCTCGATGCACAGCTCGGGGGCCTCGCTCTCCTTCCAGGCCACACGCACCCGGACTTCACCATGGTCGGTGAACTTGATGGCATTACCCACCAGGTTGAACAGCACCTGACGCAGACGGGTCTCATCCAGAACCATCACCGGCGGCATGTTCTCGTCCATTTCAAAGACCAGTTCCAGCCCTTTCTCGCGCGCCCGGATCGTGAAGATATGGCGCACATCCTCCAGCAGCCGGCTGAGATCCAGTGGCCCGTACTCAAGCCGCATCTTGCCCGCCTCCACGCGCGACAGGTCCAGGATGTCGTTGATCAGCGTCAACAGACTGCGGCTGCCGGCCTTGATGGACTCCAGGTAGCCGCGCTGGCGCTCGTCGGTAATGGTGCGCTCAAGCAGTTCCGTGTAGCCGATGACCGCATTCATGGGGGTGCGGATCTCATGGGACATGTTGGCCAGGAACTCGCTCTTGGCGCGGTTCGCCTCCTCGGCCTGGTCCGCCAGGTCCTCGGCCCGCTGCTTGGCGTCGAGCAGTTCCTCCTCGCTGCGCTTCAGGGCCTGTTCGGAACGTACCCGTTCACCCACTTCCCGGGAGAGCTTGCGGTTCCAGTAGAAGAAAGCAGCCAGCACCAGCAGGGCGATGATCCCCACCCGACGGACCACGGTGTAGTCCGCCTGCTGTTCCACATCGAGTTTGATCCAGCGGTTGTAGACCTCATCCAGGGCCGAACGGTCAATGCGGCTCAGGGCCTTGCCCAGAATCCCCACCAGTTGCGGGTATTCCGCCTTTACGGCCAGCCTTAGATCGTACTGGAAAGGCGCGATGCTGGTAATCCGGAGATTATCCAGACCGAGACGGGAGACGTTGTAGCTGACACCAGGGATATGAGTGATCATCACATCCAGCTCGTTATTGGCCACACGGCGCAGCCCCTGCTTGATGGAGGTCACTTCCGTGATATCCAGAGCCGAGTGGTGTCGGTTGAGGTATTCTCCGGCGGCCATGCCCTGGACCACACCGACCCGATCACTGTCATCGAGCTCGGAGAGATCGCCCACAAAGCTGTGGTCATCACGCACCACGATGGCCACCGGCAGACTGAGATAACTGCGCGTGAACAGGTGCTCGTCCTGGCGATCCGGTGTGCGCGGAAGTGCGGGTACCACATCCACTGTCCCATCAGCGAGCATCGAATCCACCGTCTCGCCGGAGGGAACCGGCACCCGCTCAAACTCGTAATCAAGCTCCGCCTCGATCAGTGACAGAAGATCGGGAATCACGCCTTCCAGTTTGCTGTCGCCCCGGAACTCAACCGGGGGCCAACCGGTCCGCATGGCCACTTTCAGTTCCGGGTTATCCTTCAGCCACTGGCGTTCATTGGCAGTGAGCACCACCTCTTCCTCGGTGTCCCCGAAAATCTCCTCATGGCCGATCCAGGCCCCCTGGATATTGCGGTGCTCCAGGGTGGTCATCGAATCAATGGCCGCATCCAGAATGCCCCGCAACTTTCCTTCCTCGAAGGGGACGGCGTAGGACATGGGCAAGGGGCGCTCCTCCATGACCTGTACCCTCTGGATAACGCGCAGGTCGTTGTTCTCCAGATACTGATCCCCCACCGGAACGGGGGCGAGCAGTGCATCCGCTTCCTCACTGCGCAGCATGTCCATGGCCTCACTCAGCGTCAGCGCTGCCAGGGGCGTGAACGAGGGGATGCGGTCGAGGAGCTGGAATGGGTAACGGTCACCGTCCAGAAAGACCACGCGTTTGTCTTCCAGGCTGCCAAGCCGGCTGATGCTGGCGTTGTCCCGGCGGGCATAGATGCCGTAGCGCACCTGCATGTAGGGGCGGGTGAACCGGTACTTGCCGGTTGAGCGATTGGCGAAGCGCATGCTGATCGCGTCGATCTGGCCCTGGGCCAGCATGCGTTCAAGAAGCAGGGGGTTGCCGCCGACCATTTCCACACGGGTCCCCAGCTTGCGCTCAAGAAGCCGGGCATAGCCGGATTCGGTGCCCAGGACCCGACCAAATTCATTGCGGTAGGCCAGCGGCGGACGGCCCGAGGGAATGCCCAGGCGGATGCGTTCCTTGTCCTGCAGCCAGAGCTTCTGGTCCACACTGAGTTCGGGCAGGTTATCGGTCGCCGGGAACGGGATGGCCTGCCCCGCCACCGGGATGACCAGCGCCAGTAACGCCGCAAAAACCACCAGCAGCCGCATCAGCGCCCTCCTCCCGAGCGTTTGTCCTGCTCGGCAGCGGGAATGACGCGATTACGGCCCTGCTCCTTGGCGCGATACAGGGCACGGTCCGCCATATCCAGCAGCTGGTCCGGGCCATCAACCTCCATGAAGCCGGTCACGCCACCGGAGAAGGTCACCTCAACCCGTTCATGCCGGAAATGGAACGGCAGCGCCTGGATCCGTTCACGCAGCTTATCCAGCACGGTAACAGCGGTCTCCAGCGGCGTTGCCGGGAGCAGAATGATGAACTCCTCGCCACCGTAGCGCGCGATGTAGTCCGTCTCACGCAGGTTCTCCCGCAGGGAGCGGGCCAGAAGCTGCAGGACCTTGTCGCCGGCCAGGTGCCCGTAAGTATCGTTGATGCCCTTGAACCAGTCGATGTCGATGATGGCCAGACTCGTTGGCTCACGATAGCGGTGCCAGCGCCGGTATTCCTGGTCCAGTCGTTCCTCCAGCGCCTCACGGTTGGGCAGCTGGGTCAGCATATCGGTAGCCGCCCGTTCCCGCTCCTTTCTGAGTTCCTTCTGCACTTCCCGGGACTCGGCCTCCATGGCGGTCACCTTCTCCTGTAGATCCTGAACCTGTTCCCGCAGGGCCTGTTCCCGCTTCGTATCAGCCTCACGGTACTCCGTCAGTGTGGCATTGAGGCGATCCACGTGATCACGAACCGCCTGCTGCAGCCCGCTGAGTTCAGTCGCTCCCAGGGCACTGCTGCCCATCTCATCCAGTTCCTGGTCGATGCGCTGGTCGAACGCTTCGGACACTTCCTGCCAGTGACCGAAGTCCAGTGCCCCCGTCTCAAACTGGGTGCGCAACCGCACCAGCCGCTGGTCGAGACCCGCCAGGAACTGCTCAAACTCCCGTTGCCCCCGGCCCACGGCCGCCACAACAAGGTGCACGACCTCATCCAGAACCGCCTGGATCTGGCCCCAGTTTTCGCTTGCACGGACCCTTTCCAGAAGGATTTCAATCCGTTCCTGGGCCGGTTCCGGCAGTGTGATATGTTGCTGGATATGGCGCAGAAGCTGCAGAAGCCGGGCACAGAGGTTGCGGAACTGCTCATCGTCGGCCCGTGGCTCACCGCTGTCCAGATCGAGCCCGGCAGCCAGCTCACTGTCCTCCGGCTCGTCAGCGTTACTGTCCGGAGAGTCTGCTTCGGTCGCCTCTTCTTCCCTGACGTCAGCTCCGCCACCAAGAACCCGCTGCCAGAACGAGCCCCGCTTCTGTGCGTCCCCGGACTCGGAAAGAACCTGCTGCTGGAGTTCCGCCAGCTGCTCCAGAATCCCGGGTAGTGCGTTGAAGCGCCCAACAGTGTCTGCCGGCGTGCGCTCCAGCGCCCTGAGTCGACGGCGTTCATTGCGTCCCGCACGGGAACGCAGCGGATCGATCAGACCCTGCAGCGCTTGCTGGAGACGGCTGACAACCGCCTGACGTTCCTCATCGAAGCCGGAAACGTGCGTTTCCAGCGCATCCTGAAGGCGCCGGAGGGCGCCGGGATCAGGGTCGCCTTCACGGACCAGTTCCCGCAGCTCGCCAAGGAGCCGATCCAGTTCGCCGTCCTGCCCTTCGGCAACCAGCGAGACACGGACCAGAAGCCGCTGGAGACTGTTCTGGCGCTGCTGCCACTGCTTTTCATCCTGCTCATGCTGTTCCAGCGCGGCAAGGTATTTCTGCCGCCAGTCCTGGTCACTCATGCCGCCCCTGCTCCGTCCTGGCTCCGCGGTCACCGGCCTTGCGCCGCCGCGCACGCGGATGCGCGCTGTCGTACACCTGGGCCAGATGCTGGAAGTCCAGATGAGTATAGATCTGTGTGGTGGCTATATCCGAATGTCCCAACAACTCCTGTACGGCCCGCAGGTCGCCACTGGATTCCAGCATGTGACTGGCAAAGGAATGACGCATCAGATGCGGATGCAGGCCCTGGTCCGCGTGGCAGCGCTGCCCCCAGCGCCGCAGGCGGGCCTGTACCGTGCGGCGATGGATACGTTGCCCTCTGCGGCTGACGAATACCGCCGACTCACTGGCCAGCGCCAGTGCCGGGCGCTGTTCCAGCCAGCGGTCCAGCGCCGCCAGGGCAGCGCGGCCAATGGGAACGATGCGGGTTTTGCCACCCTTGCCGGTCACCCGGACGCTGGCATCACGGCGATCCACGTCGGCATCATTCAGTGCCACCAGCTCCGCCAGGCGCAGCCCTGAGGAATACATCAGCTCGATCATGGCCAGATCCCGCATCTCCAGAGGATCCTCCGGAGACTGTTCCAGCAGATGGTGCAGCTGGTCCACGTCCATCACGCCGGGCAGTGGGCGCTGGTTGCGCGGCGGGCGGATGTCGAGAGCGGGGTTGTCGGCTACCAGTCCTTCACGGATGAGGAACCCGTAGAACCGCCGGATGGCGGAAAGATGGCGCGCGATGGTGCGGCCGGAACGCCCCTCGCGGGCCAGGCCGGCGACATAGCGGCGGAGTTCGGCCTGGTTAAGAGCAACCAGGTCACGCTCCTGATTGTCGCACCACTGGCAGAGCCTGCGTAGATCCCGGCCGTAGTGCTCGCAGGTCCGCTGGGCACTGCGCTTCTCCGAGGCCATGTAGCGCAGAAAGCGTTGCACCGGCTGTGGCAGCCCCTCAGCCACCTGGATCCGTTCCGCGTACGCATCAGTGGACGCCATGCTGGAACTCCCGGAGTGATGGGTCAGTGGCCGGCTTCCGCATCGGGCATGGCAATCCGGCCTTCCGGCGCCAGCAGCGGCGGAAGCAGCCGGCCAAGGGTATCGCTGATGTAGGTCATGAACAGCGACCCCATACTGCTGTGGAAATACCCTTCGTCCTCACTGGCAATGGCGATCAGGCCGACGCACTCATCCCGGCGCACCGGGATCACCGCAGCTGAACCCACCCGTTCCGGCGCGGAGAACAACGCCTCACGGTGGCTGTCACGCAGCCGGCCGAAAAGCGGCTGGCTTTCATCCAGTACCTCACCGAACACCTCCCGGGCCCTGTTCCGCTGAAGGTAGCGCACGGCACCGCACTGGGAGGGCGGTTCACCATCGGTCAGCACTGTCAGGCTCGCACTCTGAAGCTGGAACTCACCGCGGATGGTCTCATCCAGTATCGCTGCCACCTCCTCCACGGAACGGGCATCCAGAAGCGCCATGAGCAGGCGCTTGCTGCGCGTGAACAGCTGGTCATTCTGCCGGGCAATGCCGATCAGGCCGGACAGTTCCTCACGCAGGGCATCCCGCTGCTCGCGGAACAGATGCACCTGGCGTTCCACCAGCGAGATCGCCTGACCGCTGTCATGGGGAAGTGTCAGCTTCTGCAGGAGATGCTCATGACGCTCGAAGAAATCCGGGTTGGCCTCCAGGTACTCAGCCACATCGGCTTCGGAGACCCCGGTGGTTGCCGGTTCCGCTGTCGGGTCTGTCATGCATTACCCTTCTTTTTCCTGTTGTTCTGCGGGCGACCACCACCCTGACGGGAGCGGCGTCCGTCACCGGGTGGCTTGATCCGCCCCTCGAAGACCCGCGTGGCGGGCCCTTCCATCGTAACAGCTGCCCCATCCCCCGGCCACGAAATGGTCAGGGGACCGCCGAGCAACTCCACTGTGACGCGCTCGGACAGAAGGCCACGCAGCCGCCCGGCCACAACCGCGGCACAGGCGCCACTGCCGCAGGCCCGGGTTTCGCCCACACCGCGCTCGAACACCCGGAGCCGTATCCGATCCGGCGCCACCACCTGCATGAAGCCGGCGTTGGCCCGGGCCGGAAAGCGCGGATGGGCCTCAATCAGCGGGCCCAGGCTCTCCACAGGCGCTGTGTCCACATCGTCCACCACGAGCACGCCATGGGGGTTGCCCATGGAGACCGTGGCAATGCTCAGCTCCTGGCCGTCCACCGTAATCGGATAGGTCACCGCCTGTTCGTCCGCCGCGAACGGAATGGCTGCGGGCGCCAGCTCCGGCACCCCCATGTCCACCCGCACCAGCCCCTTCTTTGTAACCTCCAGGGTCATGATGCCGGTGGCCGTCTGCACCCGTATCCGGTGCTGGCGGGTCAGTTGCTGGTCGCGCACGAACCGTGCGAAACACCGGGCGCCGTTGCCGCACTGCTCCACTTCGGAGCCGTCCGCATTGAAGATGCGATAACGGAAGTCCACGTCAGGGCGCTCCGGAGGCTCCACCATCAGCAGCTGATCAAAGCCCACGCCCAGATGGCGGTCCGCCATTGACCGGATCTGGCTGGCTTCAAGCTGCACCGGCTGGGGAATGGCATCCACCACCATGAAGTCGTTGCCCAGCCCGTGCATCTTGGTAAAGCGCAGCCAGCCGCCACGCCCCCGGCGCCCGTCGCCACTCATGAACCCAGCTCCGGCAGCGGTATTTCCGGTGCCAGCTGTTCCTCCAGTGTTTCCCGCCGGCGCACCAGGTGCACATCCGCCCCGTCAACGAGGATCTCCGGCGGCCGGTTGCGGGTATTGTAGTTTGAACTCATGACAAAACCGTAGGCGCCAGCCGAGCGCACGGCAAGCAGGTCGCCCGCCTCAATGGCCAGCTCGCGCTGCTTGCCCAGAAAATCCCCTGTCTCGCAGACCGGCCCCACCACATCGTAGACGGCCGGCTGGATGCCACTCGGGTCGGCCACCGCCTCAATCCGCTGCCAGGCGGAATATAACGACGGCCGGATCAGATCGTTCATGGCGCCATCCACAATGGCGAACCGGTGTTCATCGCCACCCTTGATGCCCTCCACCCGGGTCACCATGATCCCGGCATTGGCGGCAATGGAGCGCCCCGGCTCCAGAAGCAGCTCCAGGTCCCGGCCGGCCAGCCGCTCCTTCAGTGCCTCCCCGTAGGCGCCGGGGCTGGGAGGCTGCTCGTCGCCATAGGGCACACCGAGACCTCCGCCCATATCCAGGTGCTGGATGGCGATGCCGTCTTCAGCGAGGGCGTCGATCAGCGCCAGCATCCGCTCCAGCGCATCCATCAACGGGTCCAGGCTCTGCAGCTGCGAGCCGATGTGGCAGTCCGCGCCGACCACCTCAAGACCAGGCATCTCCGCCGCCCGGCGGTAAAGGACCCGCGCCTGCTCAATCTCGACGCCGAACTTGTTCTCCTTAAGGCCCGTGGAGATGTACGGGTGCGTCCCGGCATCCACGTCCGGGTTCACGCGCACCGACACCGGCGCGATCCGGCCGCGCTCCGAGGCCACCTCGCTGATCATGGCCAGTTCGAAGTCGGACTCCACGTTGAAGCAGCGCACCCCGGCCTCCAGGGCACGCTCAATCTCCCAGCGCTGCTTGCCCACGCCCGAGAAGACGGTCGCCCCGGGATCGCCTCCGGCCCGGATGACGCGCTCGAGCTCACCACCGGAAACAATGTCAAAACCGGCACCGAGCCGGGCCAGCACATTGAGCACCGCCAGGTTGCTGTTGGCTTTTACCGCATAGCAGATGCGATGGGGCATCCCCTCCAGCGCCTGGTCATAGGCGTGGAAATGGCGCTCCAGTGTGGCCCTCGAATAGATGTAACAGGGCGTGCCGTGAGCTGCAGCGATCCGGCTTACCGGTACGGATTCGGCGTAGAGCTCGCCGTCGTGTCGGTTGAAAAAATCCATGGTCGGCGTCTGCCCTGATCAGCAAAGATGACTGGGAATGGTGTACGAAGCCGGGGCCCGGGCACTTTCCGGCCCTTCCGGGTCGCCCTCGCGGTAGAGTGGTCCCTTCTGCCCGCAGCCGGCCAGAACCAGCATGAGCGCCAGCAGTGCCAGGATCGATCCGCGCATAAGCCACCTCCCGAAGAAACGCAGTATTATAACGCCACAGTTGAAGGATCTCACACACGGATGTCACCCGGTCGCCATGCTTTCTGCTAATCTCGGGCGCTATGAGGGAATATCTGATCAAGCGGGTTCGCACCGAACCGGGCAGCAGCGCCAACGCCGAGCCAGCCAGCCTGCAGGTGGACGACGAAGGTGTCATCCAGGCAGCGGATGACGCCGCCGAGGCCCTGTTCGGCTACGGCATCCTGGAAATGCAGGGGCTGCCCATGAAGGAGCTTGTGGCCAGCCGCGAGGATAACCCCCTCATGCCCCCGCTCAACGATGCCCTGGAGCAGGGCCAGAGCGCGCTGATCACCGTTCGCCATGCCTCCGGCTATTTCTTCTCCATCAACCTGCGCCGCTCCACCAGTGACGCCACGGCCAGCACCGACGAGGCGATGCGCATACGGCCGCGCCAGGCCACGCCCCTGGACACCCGCGTATTCCGCCTGGCCGAACAGAGTGGTGGCCTCGGCATCTGGGAGTTGGATCCGGACTTCAACCGCCTGCACTGGTCCGAAGGCCTTTACCACCTGCTGGACCTGCCACCGGGCAATCAGCTCGACCCGGAGCATGTGCTGTTCTACTTCCAGGAGCACCAGAGCCAGGTGCGCCGGGCCATTCTCCAGTGCCTGCGCCAGGGCGAGCCGTTCTCCATGGAAGTACCGGTGCTCACCGCCAACCAGAACCACCGCTGGCTGCGGCTCACCGGGCGCAGCCTGGACGATTCCGGCAAACGCCGCCTGATCGCCGGCAGCGCCGTGGACATCACCACTCGCCGTGCGGACGCGCACTCGGCCCAGGTCTGGAAGTACCGTACCGAAAGCGTGCTGGCCGCCTCGAACGATCTGATCGTCATCATGAACCCGGGACTGGAAATCGTCGCGGTCAACCAAGCCTACAATGATGCCTTCCAGGCCGCCTTCGGGGTCATGCCCAATGTGGGCGACCAGCTCACCGATCTGCTCGCGGACTACCCGGAGGAACGGCGCCTCTACGCCCGCCTGTGGGAACGCGCCATGAGCCAGGAAGGCTTCTGCATCGAGATGCCCCTGGCGCAGTCCGAGGAACAGCAGACGGTCTACGAGATCCAGTTCAACCGCATCTTCTCCCCCGGCGGGGAACTGCTCGGGGCGGCGCAGGTGGCCCGGGACAAACGGGTTTCCCAGCTGGATGGCGAGGATCACGTCCACTACCTGAACCGGCACGACCCGCTGACGGGGCTGCTTAACCGCCGCGAGATCCTCCAGCGCCTGCATCGTGCCCTGAGCCTCCAGCGTGAGGCCGGCACACCCCACGCCCTGGTGCACCTGGATCTGGACGGTTTCAGCACCCTCAACGCCCGCTTTGGCTCGGGTGGCTGCGACCGCTACCTGCGGGAAATCAGCAGCATGATGTCGGGCCGTCTGCGCCAGCGCGATGCCCTTGCCCGGGTGGCCAGCGACCAGTTCGTCATCATTCTGGACAACTGCGGTACGGAGGAAGCCGTCAAGGTCTGCCACAACCTGAGGGATGCCGTCAGCGCCTTCGGCTTTGAGTGGCGGGGCGACACCATCCAGACCACCGTCAGTGCCGGTCTCCTGCCCCTGCACCTGGTGACCGACGAATCACCGGAGCAGTGCCTCACCCTGGCTGCGGACCTGTGCGAGACCGCCAAGGCCACCGGCCCCTCCAGCCTCAACCTCTACCGCACCGGCGCCGAAGGCGGTGACGAAACCGCTACCCGCGAGGACCTGGCACAGCTGATGTACGCCATCACCACCGATGCCATCGAGCTGCACTTCCAGGCACTGCGCCCGATCGCCAGCGCCACCTGGGGCGACCATGTGGAGGTACTGGCAAGGCTCTACCGGGAGCCGGACGACCAGGGCCGCCGCGCCGAGGAACTCTGGCGCCCGGCCTCCTTCATGCCGCTGGCGGAACGCTTTGATCTGGGGTATGCACTGGACCGGCGCGTCATCGCCCGCGCCCTGGCCTGGCTGGAGGAGAACCCTCTGATGCAGCCACGGCTCAAGATGATCAGCTTCAACCTGTCCGCCAGCAGCCTTCTTGATGCCAGCTTTGCGGACGAGGTGGCACACCAGATCGAGGCCAGCTCCTTCGAGGCAACCAGCTTCTGCTTTGAGATCCGCGAGACCCATGCATGCCGGTACCCGGATGAGGCCCGGCGGAGTGCTGAAGCACTGCGGGCGGCAGGGTGCCGGATCGCCCTCGATGCCGCCGGTATCAGCGGTCAGACCCATAACCTGATCGGTGATCTGGGAATCAGCATCGTCAAGCTGGACGAAAGCCTGGTGCATGACCTGGCGGATAACCCGCTGCAGGTGATCATGGTGGAAGCCATCCACCGGATGGCTCTGATGTGCGACGCGGTGACCGTTGCTCCCTTCATTGAGGACGACGCCACCCTGCGCAAGGTGCGTGAACTGGGGCTGCACTTCGGTCAGGGCTATCGCCTGACCAGCCCGGAACTCCTGGACCAGCTCGCACCCCCGGCCCAGCCCGGCAGCCGGGGCGGTTTCTTCAGGGCGCGTGGTTAACCCGCAGCGCCACCCTGCGTCAGCGCTTCCAACTGCTGCGCCGCCTCCCGAGCCGCCTCCCGTACCCGGACTGGCGCGGTGCCACCCACATGGGAACGGGAGCTCACGGAACCCTCCAGGGTCAGCACCTCGTAGACATCGTTACCGATCGCCCCGCTGAACTGCTGCAGCTCGGCGAGCTCAAGGTCTTCCAGGTCGCGACCATCGCGGTCAGCATAGGCAACGGCCTGCCCCACCACCTCGTGGGCATCCCGGAACGCCAGGCCCTGCCGCACCAGGTAGTCCGCCAGGTCGGTGGCGGTGGCGAAACCGCGCCGGGCCGCGGCCCGGGTGTTGTCCCTGCGCACGGAAAGCGCCGGCATCATATCCGCGTACGCCCGCAGGCAGCCCTTGACGGTATCCACGGTGTCGAACAGCGGCTCCTTGTCCTCCTGGTTGTCCTTGTTATACGCCAGCGGCTGGCCCTTCATCAGGGTCAGCAGGGACATGAGGTGGCCGTTCACGCGCCCGGTCTTGCCGCGCACCAGCTCGGGCACATCCGGGTTCTTCTTCTGGGGCATAATGGACGAGCCGGTGCAGAAGCGGTCCGGCAGGTCCACAAAGCTGAACTGCGCGGAAGTCCACAGCACCAGCTCCTCGCTGAAGCGCGAGAGATGGGTCAGCAGCAGCGCGGCGAAGCTGCTGAACTCGATGGCGAAATCCCGGTCACTGACCGAATCCAGTGAGTTGGCAGTAGGGCCGTCAAAGCCCAGCAGTTCCGCGGTGTAGTGGCGGTCGATGGGGTAGCTGGTGCCGGCCAGGGCCGCGGCGCCCAGCGGCAAGCGGTTCACGCGCTTGCGGCAGTCGAGCAGCCGCTCATGGTCCCGCTGCAGCATCTCGTTCCAGGCCAGCATGTGGTGGCCGAAGGTCACAGGCTGGGCGCTCTGGAGATGGGTAAAGCCGGGCATGATGGTGTCCGCCTCGCGCTCAGCCAGCTCAATCAGGCCGGACTGCAGCCGGCCCAGTTCAACCGCGATGGCGTCGATCTCGTCGCGCAGGTAGAGGCGGATATCCGTGGCGATCTGGTCGTTACGCGAACGCCCGGTGTGGAGCTTCTTGCCGGTGACACCGATACGTTCGGTCAGCGCCGCCTCGATGTTCATGTGCACGTCCTCAAGGCTCACCGACCACTCAAAACGGCCCGCCTCGATGTCGGCATGCACGGCCTCCAGACCCTCGATGATCTGGTTCTCTTCCTCAGAGGTGAGCACGCCGACCTTCGCGAGCATGCGCGCGTGGGCAATGGAACCGCGAATGTCATGGTGGTAGAGCCGCTGATCAAAGCCCACCGAGGCTGTGAACCGCTCCACAAAGGCATCCGTGGGCTCGCTGAACCGCCCGCCCCAGAGTTTGGCCGCCGCTTTCCGCTCGTCGCTCATGGTCTATCCTGTTGTCATGGAATCAAATGCACCCGCAGGCCGCGCAGTATAACAGCCTTCCAATCCGGCGCCCTATGTCACCATGAACCAGAGCCAGGAGCCACAAAACGACGGCGGCTTCATCCCGGATCTCTGCCAGGTCCGGGCCGTGTTCCTGCTGGTGCTCACCACCGAGCTGGTGGTGCTGCTGTTCGCACTGGCCCGGCCTTCCAGTGGCCTGCTGGACTGGCACTACCTGGGCCTGGCCTCGCTGCTGGCCCAGTGGGTCACCCTGACCGCCGCCGGCCTCATCTGCACGTTCAGGAGCCAACTCGAATCCCTGGGGGTGCCGCTTGCCACTGTTACCATCACCCTGCTGGTACTGGTGGACACTGCCGCCTTCACACTGTTCGGCCAATGGCTTCTCAACCCCGCGCTCTCGCCGTTGGACGCCCCGTTCACCCTGCTGCGCAACCTGCTCATGGCGGCGCTGATCACCCTGATGGCGCTGCGCTACTTCCACCTGCAGTACCAGCGCCGCCGTCAGGAGGAAGCGGAAGTTGAGGCCCGCATCGCCGCGCTCCAGGCGCGCATCCAGCCCCATTTCCTGTTCAACAGCATGAATACCATTGCCAGCCTGATCGCCTCCGATCCGGAACGCGCCGAGGAGGTGGTGCTGGATCTCTGCGACCTCTTCCGGGTCAGTCTGAACACCGCCGGGACCCGCCTCATTCCTCTGTCCGAGGAGCTGCGCCTGTGCGAACGCTACCTCGCCATCGAAAAGCTGCGCCTGGGCCCGCGCCTGGACGTGGACTGGCACCTGGACGACAGCGCCAGCGAACTGCCGGTACCACCGCTGATCCTGCAGCCCCTGATGGAGAACGCGGTCTATCACGGCATCCAGCCCCTGACCGGGGGCGGCACCATCCGGGTGGAATCCGAACGGACCCGGCGCTGGCTCTATATACTGATCCACAATCCTCTGGCCAGCGACCAGGCAGGCCGCCACCAGGGCCAACGCATGGCCCTGGAGAACATCCGGGCCCGGCTGCAGGCGGTCTACGGAGACACCGCGGCTCTCAAGGCCAGCCAGGGGAATGACCACTTCACCGTAACGCTGAGACTGCCGGGAAACAGGGAGAACGAGGCATGACGGAACACCGGGTCCTGATCGTGGACGACGAGGCCCCCGCCCGGGACCGGCTGCGACGGCTGCTGGAAGCCATCGAGGGCTGCCGGGTCTGCGCCGAGGCCGGCAACGGCACCGAAGCCCTGGAAAAAGCAGCGGAACACCGGCCCGACATCGTGCTCATGGACGTGCGGATGCCGGGCATGGACGGAATGGACGCAGCCCGGGAGCTGACCGCCCAGGCCACACCACCGGCGGTGATCTTCTGCACCGCCTATGACGACTACGCCCTGAGCGCCTTCCGGGTGGACGCCACGGACTACCTGGTCAAACCCGTGCGCCGGGAGGCCCTGGCCAGCGCGCTGAGCCGCGCCGGGCGCGTCAATCGCCCACAGAGCCGGCAATTTGCGCCAGAGGACAACCCCGCCATCGTGGTCCGCAACCAGGCTGGCGTGGAGCGCGTTGAGCTCGACCGGCTCTACTACGCCAGCGCCGACAACAAGTACGTGACCCTGGTCCATGACCGCGGCGAAACCCTGTGCGATTACAGCCTGCGCGAACTGGAGCAGGCCCACGGCGCACACCTGCTGCGCATCCACCGCCACACCCTGGTCAACCGCCGCTACCTGGAGGCACTCACCCGGACCCAATCCGGTCACCAGGTCCTGCTTTCGGATCCGGCGGGCACCCGCCTGCGCGTCAGCCGGCGCCATGCCACCACCGTGCGCGACCACCTCCAGGGCTGAGGCGGCAATGGGCGACAACAGCCCCCTGAAGCGCTACCCTAGGGAACCCCAGAACCCATCCACCCACTGAGGAACCGCCGCTCCATGGCCCGAGACACCCTGCGCATCGCCACCCGCCGGAGCCAGCTTGCCCTGTGGCAGGCCGAACACATCAAGAGCCGACTGGAACAGGCCCATCCAGGGCTCAGCGTCGAGCTGGTGGGCATCAAGACCCGTGGCGACAAGATCCTGGACGTGCCGCTGGCCAAGATCGGTGGCAAGGCCCTGTTCGTGAAGGAACTTGAAGAAGCCATGCTGGATGGGCGTGCGGACATCGCCGTTCACTCCATGAAGGACGTTCCGATGGTCTTCCCCGAGGGCCTGGGGCTCATGGCCATCTGTGAACGTGGCGCTCCCACGGACGCTTTCGTGAGCAACCACCATGCGGATGTGGACGCCCTGCCCGAAGGCGCCGTTATCGGCACCTCCAGCCTGCGCCGCCAGGCGCAGCTCGCCGCGCATCGGCCCGACTGCCGGATCGAGACCCTGCGCGGCAACGTCAACACGCGCCTGGCCAAGCTCGATGACGGCCAGTACGACGCCATCGTGCTCGCCACCTCCGGCCTGCGCCGGCTCGGTTTCGACGAGCGCATCCGCTACGAGATCCCGCCGGAGATCAGCCTGCCGGCAGTCGGCCAGGGCGCGCTGGGCATTGAATGCCGAACGGACGACACCGAGCTTGTCGCCATGCTGGAACCGCTGATCCATGCCGACTCCCGGGACCGGGTACTGGCGGAGCGGGCCCTGAACACACGCCTGGAAGGCGGCTGCCAGGTCCCCATCGGCGCCTATGCCGAACTGGAAGGGGATGAGCTCCACCTGCGTGGCCTGGTGGCCTCACCGGACGGCAGCCGGGTTCACCATGTTGAGGGGCGCGCCCATCGCAGCGAAGGCGAAGCCCTTGGTCGTCGCCTGGCCGAACAGCTTCTTGAAAAGGGCGCCGGCGCCATCCTGGCCGAGGTCTATGGCTACGAGCCCGAATAACCCGCCACTGGCCGGACGCCGGATCCTGGTGTCCCGCCCCGAACCCAGGGCGGAGGAAACGCGCCAGGCGCTCGAGCAGGCCGGTGCCTGCAGCCGTGCGCTGCCGCTGATCGCCATCCAGCCCCGCACACTGGATGGCCGTGAACGCAGCCTGATCCAGGAACTGGACAACTTCCGGAAGATCATCGCGGTCAGCCCCAATGCCGCACGTCTGCTTCTGGAGCAGGCGGATGACTGGTGGCCGCAGTGGCCCGTGGGCCTGGAGTGGTGGGGGCCCGGCGAAGGCACCGCCCGGGTGTTCCGCGATGCCGGCCTCCCTGGCCAGGCGCCGCTCAGCGGCCATGATTCCGAGGCCCTGCTCAACTGCCCCTCATTCCAGCCGGAGACGGTGGCCGGCGAAAAAGTCCTGATCGCCCGTGGCGACCGGGGGCGGGAACTGTTACGCGATACCCTGACGGATCGCGGCGCCCGTGTTGAGGTCCTCCCACTGTACGAGCGCACCCCCATCGACTGGCCCGAGGCCACGCTCCGGGAACACCTCACCACCTTTGACCCGGACACCGTGCTCGCACTTTCCGGGGAAACATTGAAGCGCCTGCTCGAGGTGGGTCAGAATGCAGACTCGAAGCTGCGGGAACGCTGCCTCGTGGTACCGGTGGAACGGGTGGCCCAGCAGGCCCGTGACGCCGGCTTTCGCGACGTCCGGGTGGCCCCGGCCATGAGCCCGGACGGGCTGATCGACGCCTGCGGGGCGTCCCCCTCAAACGCGGAGTAACGGACACTCGTGAACAACAACAGCAAACAGCTTCCGGCGACCACCACAGCCAGCCTCCAGCCCAGCCCCGCGCGGCTCTGGCCACTGTGGCTGATCATCCTCCTTCTGGCCGCGGGCCTGCTTGGCGCCGGCGCCATGCTGTGGGAACAGCACCGCAGCCAGCAGCAGCTCAGCAACCGTCTCGACACCCTCAGCAGCATGGCCTCGGATCTGCGCCAGAGTCAGCGCTCAAGCAGCGAGGCCCGTGAACAGCGCCTCAACCGCATTGAAGGGAAACTCGACGAACAGACCAGCGCACTGGACACCCAGTCGCGCCAGATCGCCCACAATGCCCGCTCCCTGCTCGGACTGGGTCAGCGCACCCGGACCGACTGGCTGCTCGCCGAAGCGGAGTACCTGCTGCGCCTCGCCAACCAGCGGCTGGAACTGGAAAACGACCACCAGGGAGCGCTGCGCCTTCTGGAACGCACCGATGAACTGCTGGCGGGCATCGACGCCGCCGGCGTCCACCCCATCCGCGAAGCCCTTGCCGAGGAGATCCTGGCGCTGCGCACCATGGACCCGGTGGACCGGACCGGCATCCATCTGCAGCTCGAGGCCGCCATTGGGATGATCCCGGAGCTGGGCCGTACCCAGTCCCTGGACCCGGCCGACACACCGCCCGGCGCCAACAGCAAGAGCAGTCAGCAGACGGATGCCGGCCTGTGGCAGCAGCTGCTGGACGTTCTCGACCGCATGGTCCGTATCCGCCGGGTGGAGGGGCCCACCCAGGCCCTGTTGACCCCCGAGCAGGAAACCCAGGCCCAGCTCCATCTCCAGCTGATGTTCGAACAGGCCGCCGCCGCCCTGCTGCGCGGCGACAACGCTGTCTACCGGCGCTCCCTCGGGCGTGCCGGGGACTGGCTGGAGCGCTGGTATGACAGCAGCAACCAGACGGCCTCGGCACTGCGCGAGCTCATCAGCGACCTCCGGGATGAACGCCTCCAGGCCGAAGCGCCGGACATCAGTGAATCCCTGGAACTGCTCAAGGCCCGACTGCGGGCCCGTTCCGACGAATCCGGCCCGCCCCAGTCGGATGATGACAATGGGGAGACCAGCCAATGAGGGCCCTGCTCATTGTTCTGTGCGTCGCCGTGCTGGCAGGCACGCTTCTCAGCCTCGGCATGTCGGAGGACCCCGGCTACATACGCATCAGCATCGGAACCTGGCTGATTGAGACCAACTTCTGGGTGGGGATGTCACTGGTGGTGCTGGCCGCCCTGATCCTGCACTGGCTGCTGGGGCTTGTGCGCGGGCTGCGCCTGAGCCCCGGTGCCATGGGCCAGTGGTGGCGCAACAGCGGGCGCCGCCGCGCCCGGCGCCGGACCACACAGGGGCTGCTGGAGCTGGCCGAGGGCAACTGGGGCCGGGCACGCAAACTGCTTGAACAGGGTGCCGGCAACGCGGAAACACCGCTCATCAATTACCTGTCAGCCGCGGAAGCCGCGCACCAGCAGGGTGACCAGGAGGAGGCCGACCGCTTCCTGCGCCTCGCCTGGGAAAGCACCGCCGGCTCGGATCTGGCGGTCGGCCTGACCCAGGCCCGGCTGCAGCTCAACGCCGGACGCAACGAACAGGCCCTGGCAACACTGCTGCGCCTGCGCCGCAACTCCCCCAATCACCCGCACGTGATGCGCCAGCTCGCGAATGTCTACCGCAACCTCGAGGACTGGCAGGCACTCAGTGAACTGCTGCCGGAACTGCGCCGCCACGCCGCGCTGGATGAAAGCAGCCTGACCGTTCTGGAGCAGGAAGTCTGGCTCAACGTGCTCGACCAGGCCGCCGAGCGGCTGGAACGCCAGCCCCCGGAACAGCGCAACCTGGACCATCTGGACCGGGTCTGGGATCAGCTTCCCCCGCCCCGGCGCAATGACGAGTCCGTGGTGCATCACTACGCCAACCACCTGGCCCGCCTGGGCGCGGAATCCCGCGCCGAAAGCCTGCTGCGCAAGGTCCTGCGCCACAGCTGGAGTGACCTGCTGATCAACCTCTACGGCCGCATTCAGGGCCCCAGGGAGGATGAGCAGTTATTGGCGGCTGAGGGCTGGCTCAAGGAGCGCCCCAACAACCCGGAGCTGCTGCTGGCCCTGGGGCGCATCAGCCTGCGTAACCGGCTCTGGGGCAAGGCCAGGGAATACCTGGAAACCAGTCTCGGAGTACGCCACAGCCAGGAGACGGCCGCGGAACTGTGCCGGCTCTACGCCCACCTGGGCCGCTACGAGGACAGCGTCCGCCTGCTTCGCCAGGGAGTTCTCGAGCACCATGGTCTGCCCAGGCTGCCCATGCCGGAGCCCCGGCGCCGCAGCGGTACCCCGGCGGCGCGCTGACGCCTCAGTCCCGGGGTGCGTACTGCAGCACGTCCGAATGGAAGCGGGCCGGGTCGAAACCGGCGGGCGTGAGGCCATCCAGAACGCTGTACACCATTGCCGGTGACCCGCTGGCGATGACCTTCACCTGACCCAGGTCATGGCCATCCGCCAGGATGGCCTCGGCCAGGCGTTCATGATGACAGTCCGAGGCCGCATCGGCCTCGCACACCACCGGCCGGAAATGAAAGTCCGGCCAGGCCTCCTCCCAGCGTTCAGCGGTCCCGCGCAGATACATGTCCCCGGCGTCGCGTGCCCCCCAGTAAAGGGTGACCGGCTGCTCCATGCGGCTGAAGCGCAGGTAGTCCACAATGCTCTTGGCCTGGGCAAACCCCGTCCCCGCCACAACCAGCAGCAGCGGCGAATTCGGCGGCTCGTTCAGGCAGGCCTCGCCATAGGGCATGGAGATGCGGGCACAGCCCTCGTGCCGCAGGTACTCCATCACCTCATGGGCGCTCGCCCATTCCGGCGGCGCCTGGATGTGCAGGGTCAGCTGCTCAGCCCCGGGCGCACTGGCAATGGAAAACCAGGCCGGATCCCGGCCGGGCAGATGGATGGCCAGGTACTGTCCGGCACTGAAGGGCACGGGGCGGCCCTGGGGCCACTCGAAGCGTACCTGATAGATGTCGTTACCGACCTGTCCGATCTCGCTGAGATGGAACAGGTCTGTCTTCGGCTGTTGCGCGTTGGCGTCCATAGTGTCCTCGTACGCGGCGCAGGCGGCCGGAGTTCAATCGAGACCGAGCTGGGGCCAGAGGTCGTCCACCCGGCGCTTGATCTCGTCGCTCATGGCGATGGGTCGCCCCCATTCCCGGTCCGTCTCGCCGGGCCACTTGGTGGTGGCGTCCAGCCCCATCTTGGAACCCAGCCCTGCTACCGGCGATGCGAAATCCAGGTAATCAATGGGCGAGTTGTCCACCAGGGTGGTATCGCGGGTCGGATCCATGCGGGTGGTGATGGCCCAGATCACGTCCTGCCAGTCACGGGCGTTGATGTCGTCATCCACCACGATCACGAACTTGGTGTACATGAACTGGCGGAGGAAGGACCATACACCCATCATCACGCGCTTGGCATGGCCTGGGTACTGCTTCTTCATGGTCACAACGGCCATGCGGTAGGAACAGCCTTCCGGCGGCAGGTAGAAGTCCACGATCTCCGGGAACTGCTTGCGCAGTATGGGCACGAACACCTCGTTCAGGGCCACGCCCAGGACCGCGGGTTCGTCCGGCGGGCGCCCCGTATAGGTGCTGTGGTAGATGGGATTCTTCCGGTGGGTGATGCGCTCCACCGTGAAGACCGGAAAGGTCTCCACCTCGTTGTAGTAGCCGGTATGGTCCCCGAAAGGCCCCTCTGGCGCCGTGTCATCCGGGTAGATGTAGCCTTCCAGGATGATCTCGGCGCTGGCTGGCACCTGCAGGTCACCCACCCCGGCATTGACCAGTTCGGTGCGCGAGCCGCGCAGCAATCCGGAGAACGCGTACTCGGAAAGGGTATCCGGCACTGGTGTCACCGCCCCCAGGATGGTGGCCGGGTCGGCGCCCAGTGCCACCGCCACCGGGAAGGGCTCGCCCGGATGCTGCTGTTGCCACTGCTGGAAATCCTGGGCGCCACCACGATGGGCCAGCCAGCGCATGATCAGGCGGTTGCGCCCGATCCGCTGCTGGCGGTAGATGCCCATGTTCTGGCGCTCCTTCTCCGGCCCGCGTGTGACCACCAGCGGCCAGGTGATCAGCGGCCCCGCATCCTCCGGCCAGCAGGTCTGCACCGGCAGCTGGTAGAGGTCGACGTCATCCCCTTCCAGCACCACTTCCTGGCAGGGTGCCGAGCGCCGGATCTTCGGGCCCATCTTCATGACCTGGCGGAAGATGGGCATCTTGTCGAAGGCATCGCGGAAGCCCTTGGGCGGTTCCGGCTCCTTGAGGAACGCCAGCAGCTCACCGATCTCGCGCAGGCTTTCGACGCTGTCACGCCCCATGCCCATGGCCACGCGCTTGGGCGTGCCAAACAGGTTCGCCAGAACCGGCATGTTGTACCCCGTCGGGTTCTCGAACAGCAGCGCCGGTCCCTCCTTCTTCAGGGTCCGGTCGGCGATCTCGGTCATCTCCAGCCGTGGGTCAACCTCGGTGGTGATGCGCTTGAGTTCGCCCTGCTGTTCAAGCTGATCAATGAAATCGCGCAGATCCCGGTACTGCATGAAGGCTCCTGCGGGGTTATCGTTTCTTCATCGCCTGGAAGAATTCCTCGTTGGTCTTGGTGTCCCGCAGCTTGTCGATCAGGAACTCCACGGCGGCCACGTCGTCATCCATCGAGTGCAGGAGCTTGCGCAGGATCCAGACCCGCTGCAGCTCGTCCTCGCTGACCAGCAGATCCTCGCGGCGCGTACCCGAACGGCGGACGTTGATGGCCGGATAGGTGCGGCGCTCGGCGATCCGGCGGTCCAGGTGCACCTCCATATTGCCGGTGCCCTTGAACTCCTCGTAGATCACCTCGTCCATCTTGGAGCCGGTGTCCACCAGGGCCGTGGCCATGATGGTCAGACTGCCACCCTCTTCCACATTCCGCGCAGCGCCGAAGAAACGCTTGGGCTTTTCCAGGGCGTGGGCGTCGACACCACCGGTCAGCACCTTGCCCGAGGACGGGATCACGGTGTTGTAGGCCCGGGCGAGACGGGTGATGGAGTCCAGCAGGATCACCACGTCCTTCTTGTGCTCAACCAGGCGCTTGGCCTTCTCGATCACCATCTCGGCCACCTGCACGTGGCGTGCCGGCGGCTCATCGAAAGTGGAGGCCACAACCTCGCCGCGCACCGTGCGCTGCATCTCCGTGACCTCCTCCGGGCGCTCATCGATGAGCAGCACCATCAGGTGGCAGTCAGGGGAGTTGCGCACAATGGACTGGGCCATGGTCTGCATCAGCAGCGTCTTACCGGCCTTGGGCGGAGAAACGATCAGGCCACGCTGGCCTTTGCCGATGGGGGAGACAAGATCCAGGATCCGCGCCGACAGGTCCTCAGTGGAACCGTTGCCGGCTTCCAGCCGCAGCCGTTCCTCCGGGAAGAGCGGCGTCAGGTTCTCGAACAGGATCTTGTGGCGGGTGTTGTCGGCCTTCCCGAAGTTGATGTCGTTGACCTTGAGCAGTGCGAAATACCGCTCGCCGTCTTTCGGAGGCCGGATCTTGCCGGAAATCGAGTCCCCGGTGCGCAGGTTGAACCGCCGGATCTGGCTGGGCGAGACATAGATGTCGTCCGGGCCCGCCAGATAGGAGGAATCGGCGGACCGCAGAAACCCGAACCCGTCCTGGAGGATCTCAAGCACGCCATCGCCGTGGATGTCCTCACCGCTTTTGGCGTGTTTCTTGAGAATCGCGAAGATCACATCCTGCTTTCGCGAACGGGCCATGTTTTCGAGGCCCATCTCCTGGGCAACCTCAATGAGTTCGGGAACGGGTTTTTTCTTGAGTTCGGTCAGATTCATAGATTGTCTGGGATTACGTCTGGATGGATAGGATGAAGTTGGTTGTTATCAGACTGCTGGGGAAGCGAAGTTCCGGATTGCCCGGGTTCTGCCGATCGGGGCGATTCAGTGAAACCAGGGTCAGAACGGAGATTCCGGGATTGGCGGATGGGTGGGGCACCGACCCGCCTGCCTTAATCAGGAGTTGTCAAAATACACCATTTTCAACGGCAGTGCAAAACCCCCGCGTTTACCCCACTGGAGGCATTGGTGCAGCCCCCGGCTGCGCTTATCATGGCAGCATCAAGGAACCCTCACAGGAGACCCGACCCGATGGCATCAGCCAGTGACTTCGCGCCCCTCAACCTTGCCATCCTGACCATCTCTGACAGCCGGGGGCCGAGCGAGGACAGCTCCGGCCAGTTCCTGGTGGATGCCGCCCTTGAGGCGGGTCACAACATCGTGGCGCGGCGCCTGCTGCAGGACGACACCTGCCTCATGCGGGCTCTGGTCAGCCGCTGGATCGCGGATCCGCAGATCCAGAGCGTGCTGATCACTGGCGGCACCGGCCTGCAGGAGCGTGACAGCACGCCGGAATCGCTGGGCCCGCTGTTCGAAAAGACCATCGAGGGTTTCGGTGAGGAATTCCGCCGTCTCTCCGCCCAGGAAATCGGCAACAGCACCATCCAGTCCCGAGCCCTGGCCGGGCTGGCGAACCATACCGTGGTCTTCTGCATGCCGGGCTCCACCGGCGCCTGCCGCACCGCCTGGGAGGGCATCGTGCGCGACCAGCTCGACAGCCGCCACCGACCCTGCAACTTTTCCGCCCTGGTCCAGCGCAAACCCGAGCGGGACCTCAGCGGACTGGACCGGGAAATTCCCCTTGATGCCGCCCGGGGAGCCAACTGATGGCGGGCACGGACACACTGATCAGCGTGGATGAGGCCCGGACACAACTGATGAAGGCCGCCCGGGTCCTGCCCGGTACCGAGACCACGCCCCTGAATGACGCCCTCCAGCGGATCCTCGCCGAGAGCCCGGTTTCAGCGGTACAGGTTCCGCCAGCGGACAACAGCGCCGTGGACGGCTATGCCCTGCGCGCGGCGGATGCCGAAGCGGGCACACTGCCCGTTTCCCAGCGCGTGCCCGCCGGGCAGGCCCCCCACCCCCTGGAGGCCGGCACGGCCGCCCGCATCTTCACCGGCGCCGCCATTCCCGAGGGGGCGGATACCGTCGTCATGCAGGAGAACACCGAGACCGAAGGCGACCGGGTCCGGCTTCTCCAGTCTCCCGGCACCGGCCAGAACATCCGCCCTGCCGGGCAGGACATTGATACCGGCGAGACCCTGATCAACGCCGGAACCCGCCTGGATCCCTGGCATCTGGGGCTGCTCGCCTCCGCCGGACTTCCGGAGATCACCACCTTCCGCCCCCTGCGCGTGGCCATCATCAGCAGCGGCGACGAACTGATCCCGCCCGGCCAGCCCCTGGCGCCGGGGCAGATCCACAATTCCAACCAACCCATGCTGACCGCCCTGGTGCGCGCCGCCGGCTGGGAGCCCGTCCCGTTCCACACCATGGCGGATACTCTGGAAGCCACACAGGACACACTGGCCCAGGCCGCGGAGCAGGCGGACGCCATCATCACCACCGGCGGCGTTTCCGTGGGGGAGGAGGATCACATCCGTGATGCCATCCGGGCGCTGGGCGAGCTGGACCTGTGGCGCATGGCCATCAAACCCGGAAAACCTCTGGCGTTCGGCCATATCAACGAAACCCCCGTCCTCGGGTTGCCCGGCAATCCGGCGGCGGTCCTGGTGACCTTCCTGGTGCTGGGCCGCCCCTTCCTGCGCGCCTGCCAGGGAGAGGACGGCGAGCTCATGCCCCGACCCTGCACCATGCCCGCAGGATTCGCGGTGGAACGCCCCCAGAGCCGACGCGAGTTCCAGCGGGTGCGCTGTCGCTCCATCGAGGGCCGCACCTGGCTTGAATCAGCGCCGACCCAGAGTTCGGGCGTCCTCAGCAGTGCCTGCTGGTCGCACGGGCTGGCCATCATTCCGGAGCACCAGACCCTGGAAGTCGGTGATCCAGTCTCCTTCCTGCCGTTTTCGGAGCTTCTCCATGGCTGAATCCAGTATTGCAATCCGTTTCTTTGCCAGTCTGCGCGAACGCCTGGGGATCAGCGAGGAACAGCTGCCCGCCGACGGCATCACCTGTGTCCGTGATATCCGTGAGCAGCTTCAAAAGCGCGGCGACGAGTGGGCCGAACTGCTGGACGACGACTGTGTGCTCATGGCCGTGAACCAGGCCATGGCCCGGGAGGAAACGCCGGTGAATCCGGGGGACGAAGTGGCCTTCTTCCCACCGGTCACCGGAGGCTGAAATGATCCGAATCCAGAGCGAAGCGCTGGCGATCGAGCCCGTCCTGGCCGCGCTGGAAGACGATGCCCCTGCGATCGGCGCGGTCTGCAGCTTCACTGGCCTTGCCCGCGACCTTGGTGACCAGAGCGGCGTCCAGAGTCTATTCCTGGAGCACTACCCCGGCATGACCGAAACCGCCATCCAGGCCGTGGTGGACGAGGCCGACCGACGCTGGACCATTCACCGCACGGAGATCGTGCACCGTGTGGGCGAGATCCGGGCCGGAGAGCGGATTGTCTTCGTGGGGGTGAGCAGCCGCCACCGACAGGATGCCTTTGAGGCCTGCCAGTTCATCATGGACTACCTGAAAACCCGCGCTCCTTTCTGGAAAAAGGAAATCACCGCGGCGGGTAACAGCGACTGGGTGGAGCAGAAGGCCAGTGACCGCGAGGCGGCCCGGCGCTGGGCGGATTCAGACGGTCTCTGAGCGCGCCTCGCTGCTGAGCCGCGCCTGGTCCCCGGGCTCGTTCACGTTCAGGAACCCTTCCACCATGGCGCTGCAATCCATCCATTCGGCGCCCAGCTGTTCCGCCAGTTCCAGTGCCCGGCGTTCGCCACGACTGAGATAGCGCTCAACCCGGCCCAGCAGCGCTACCGGGTAGTAGCCGTGCAGCGGGTGTCGCCGCTCACCGGTGTCCGAGAGACAGGGAATGGCGGGGCGCCGTCGCGCCGCCTCCAGGATCTGAACCGCCCATATGGGCGGGAGCCGTGGCGTATCACAGGGCGTCACCACCAGCCCCTGAAATCCACGCATACGGGCCCATCGGAGACCTTCCACCAGCCCCGCCAGGGGGCCGGCTTCGGCAAAGGCGTTATCCGGCAGAACGGTATCCGCCCACTGCCCGTGGGCATCCGCATTGCGGTTGGCACTGATGGCCACCGCGGAGGTCACCGGACACAGAACGTCGGCCAGGTGAGCCGCATAGGAGCGCCCGTCCAGGCGCAGAAGCCCCTTGTCTTCTCCGCCCATCCGTTCACCGCGCCCTCCGGCGAGAATCAGTCCACCAACCACCATAGTGCATCACAGCGCCCCGGCAGACCGGGGCGAAAACGTTACAGGTTGCTGTCGAGGAACGCCGTCAGCTGGGACTTGGACAGTGCACCCACCTTGGTGGCGTCCACATCGCCGTTCTTGAACAGCATCAGGGTCGGGATCCCCCGGATGTTGAAGCGCGGCGGCGTCTGCTGGTTCTCGTCGATGTTGAGCTTGGCGATCTTGAGCTTGCCCTCGTACTCGTCCGCAATCTCTTCGAGAACCGGATGGATCATCTTGCAGGGCCCGCACCATTCCGCCCAGTAGTCCACAAGAACCGGTACGTCCGACTTGAGAACTTCGTCTTCGAAGGTGCCGTCGGTCACGCTCACAATGTTGTCGCTCATCGCCCTACTTCCAAATTGCTGCTGTATGAATGGGAATTTGCCCGCCGTAACCGGCTGTCACCGGGACACGCGAGGATCCCCTCTGTTACATGGGCCGCTCCGCGGGTTAGTATCCGGATCAGATACCAGCCCTGAACACGGCGCTGTTCAGAATATATGGGCTTTCAGCAGGATTTCAAGACAGGTGACTTCCCCGCACAGTTCCCAGGACGCCCCCCGGCTGCTGGCCGCCGTGGACCTTGGCTCCAACAGCTTCCACATGGTCGTGGCCCAGGCGGTGCACGGCGAGATCCGCACCATTGAGAAAATGGGCGAGAAGGTCCAGCTCGGTGCCGGACTGGACCGTGACAACTACCTCTCCGCCGAGGCCAGGGAACGCGGCCTGGCCTGCCTGCAGCGCTTCGCCCAGCGCATCCGCAGCATGAACGCGGAATCGGTCCGGGTGGTGGGCACCAACGCACTGCGTGCCGCCCGTAACGCCGATCACTTCATCCAGTCGGCCGAGGAGACCCTGGGCTGCCCGGTGGAGATCGTAGCCGGGCGCGAGGAAGCCCGCCTCATCTACCTGGGGGTCTCCCACACCCTCGCGGATGACGCCGGCCCCCGGCTGGTCATCGACATCGGCGGCGGCAGCACCGAGTTCATCATCGGCGAACGCTTCGAGGCGCGCGAGACGGAAAGCCTGCACATGGGCTGTGTGTCCTTCCGCAACGACTACTTCCCGGACGGCAAGATCTCGCGCAAGCGCATGGACAGAGCCATCACCCACGCACGCCAGGAGCTGCTCAACATCCAGCAGCGTTTCCGCCAGCGCGGCTGGCACAACTGCGTGGGGTCCTCCGGCTCCATCAAGGCCATCATCGGGGTGGTCAACGAGCTGAACCTCAGCCGCGAGGGGGTTACCTGGGAGGCCATGAAGTCACTGCGCAAGCGCCTGATCGACATTGGCCGCACGGAAAAGCTGGATTCGCTCGGGGTACGCGAGGACAGGCGCAGCATTTTCCCGGCCGGTTTCGCCATACTCTATGCCGCCTTTGAATCGCTGGGCATCGAGTCCATGAATTTCGCCGACGGCGCCCTGCGTGAAGGGGTTCTCTACGATCTGCTGGGCCGGGACAACCATGAGGATGTGCGCGAACGCACCATCCAGGCTCTTCAGGGGCGCTATTCCGTGGACCTTGATCATGCGGCGGCGGTGGAGGCCACTGCCACGCGGGCGCTGGAGCAGGTCGGCCCGGACTGGGGACTCGGGAACAGCGACTACCGTAACCTGCTGTGCTGGGCCTGCCGGGTGCATGAGATCGGGCTGGCCATCAGCCATACCCAGTACCACAAGCATGGCGCCTATCTGATGACCCACTCGGACCTGCCGGGTTTCTCGCAGGACGACCAGCGGGCGCTGGCAACCCTGGTGCGCACCCACAGGCGCAAGTTCAACAACGCGCTGTTCGAACACCTCTACCCGGACGAGATCCAGCCGATCAAACGGCTTGCGGTGATGCTGCGGCTTGCGGTGCTCTTCCAGCACGGGCGTGCCGGCGCCGCGCCGCCACCATTCAGCCTCAGCGCCAAAGGGGCACGGATCACCCTTTCACTGCCGGCCGACTGGCTGGAGGCGCACCCGCTGACACGGGCCGACCTGATGAGCGAGCGGGAGCGGGTCAAACAGGCCGATGTCGACCTGGTGATTCAGGAGTAGGCGTCCGCCTCCAGTGACTCCAGGGACTCGCTGGCCTCCATCCAGGCCGCCTCGGCCTCGGATTCACGGCGTGCCAGCTCCGCCTGGCGGTCCAGGAGCTGCTTCAGTTCGTCCTTGCGCTCGGCCTCATACAGGCCGGTATCGCCGAGCGCCTCTTCCACCTCGGATTTCTCCTTCGCAAGGCGTTCCAGCTCCTTCTCACAGCGCTCGACCTCCTTTTTCAGCGGCGCCATCTTCTGGCGCTGCTCGGCGGCGGCTTTCCTGCGCGCCTGGCGCTCGGCTGCGCTTTCTTTGGCTGCCGGCTGAGGAGCGGCATCCCGGGCACCTGAAGACTTTCCGTCCCCGCCGGAAGCCCGTTCACCGCCTTCGGCAAGCCAGCGTTCGTACTCGTCCAGGTCGCCGTCGAACTCGGTGACGGTACCGTCCGCCACGCGCCAGAAGGTGTCCACCGTGTTGCGCAGCAGGTGGCGATCGTGGGAGACCAGCACCATGGCACCGCTGAACGACTGCAGCGCCATGGTCAGGGCCTGGCGCATCTCCAGGTCCAGGTGGTTGGTGGGCTCGTCCAGGAAGAGCACATTGGGCTTCTGCCAGGCGATGATGGCCAGTGCCAGACGGGCCTTCTCACCCCCGGAGCAGTTGCGGATGCTCGCCAGGGCATCATCCCCGCGGAAACCAAAGCCGCCCAGGAATTTGCGGATGGACTGATCCGAGGCCTCGGGCGTCAGCCGCTGCAGGTGCTGGAATGGGCTGGCGTCCAGATCCAGTTCATCCAGCTGATGCTGGGCAAAATAACCCGGCCGGAAATGTTCCCCGGTAACACGTTCGCCACTGAGCAGCGGTGTGGCCCCGCGCAGCATGCTGATCAGCGTGGACTTGCCCGCGCCATTGACCCCGAGAAGACCGATACGGCTGCCCGGCAGCAGGTGCAGGTGAATGCCACTGAGCAGCGGCGCTCCGTCATAGCCCACGGCACCACCCCGCACGGTCAGCAGTGGATTGGAGACCTTGTCCGCCTCCGGGAAGCGGAACTCGAACTGGGAATCCACGTGCGCCGGTGCGATGGTTTCCATGCGTTCCAGCGCCTTAATGCGGCTCTGGGCCTGCTTCGCCTTGCTGGCCTGGGCCCGGAAGCGGTCGATAAAGGACTGGATTTCGGCAACCCGCTTCTGCTGCTTTTCATACTCCGCCTGCTGGCGTGCCAGCCGTTCCGCCCGCTGGCGTTCAAAGGCGTGGTAGTTGCCCACGTAATAGAACAGCTTGCGGTGTTCAAAGTGGATGACATGGGTTGCCACCCGGTCCATGAAATCGCGGTCGTGGGAGATGAACAGCAGCGTGCCCTGGTACTGCTTGAGCCAGCCTTCCAGCCAGTAGCAGGCTTCAATGTCCAGGTGGTTGGTGGGCTCGTCCAGCAACAGCAGATCCGAAGGCACCATCAGTGCCTGGGCCAGGTTCAGCCGGATGCGCCAGCCGCCGGAGAAGCTGTCCACCGGGCGGTCCATGTCATCATCCGTAAAGGCCAGCCCCCGCAGCAGGGCCTCCGCCTGGCGCGGGGCGTCCCAGGCCTTGAGATTGTCCAGTTCACCATGGACACGGACCATCTCGTTTTCGTCGCCACTGGCCTCGGCCCGGGCCAGACGTTCCTCAAGCTGCCGCAGCTCGGCGTGGCCATCCAGCACAAAGTCCCGTGCCGTGCGCTGGCTGCCACCCACCTCCTGGGCCATGTGGGCGATGCGGCAGCCGCCGGGGACCTGGATCTCGCCGTTTTCCGGTGCCAGTTCCCCCAGGATCATTTGAAAGAGACTGGACTTGCCGGCACCATTGCCACCAATGAGGGCAACCCGCTGCCCAGGCTGGATGGTGGCGGAGCAGTCCTCAAGCAGCCACTGGCCGCCGCGCTGAAGTGTCAGGTTATTGAATGCGATCATGGCGGCATTCTACAGGAAAGACCCCATGCCACGGCAGGAGCCCCCCGACAATCTGTCACTGGACAATCCACTCTGGCAGTACGTGCTGACCCTATGGCGTCACGACGGATTCGCATACCAGTGCCTTGAGGCCCAGAACCAGGGTCTGGCGGTGACCCCACTCCTGGTGGCGCTGTTCTGTGCCGCCCGCGGTCGCCAAGCCCCGCAAACCGAGCCCGAGGGCATCCACCAGTGGCGCACCGATGTCACCGCCGACCTGCGCGCCCTGCGGATGAACCTGCCCAGGGGCAATGGCACCACGGCCCCACTGCGCGACACCGTCAAGCAGGCGGAGCTGAAGGCCGAACAGGTGGAGCTGGCCTGGTGGTGGCAGCGCCTCGTGGATGACGGATCCGTCACGCAGTCGGGCCTTTCGCGCACGGCCCTGGCCCGCCATAATCTGGGCAGCCTCCTCCCGGGGCTCGACCCGGCCACTGCCGCATCGCTGGTTGAACTGTGGGGGGAGATCAAGGAAGCCAATGGAGAACCATCATGACGCGACGCACTTCCCTCGCGCTGCAACGCAGCACCATCGCCGGCGCCTGCCTGATGCTGGCGGTCGGCTGCAGTGCCGAATCCGATGTAAGCCTGGAGTCCGAGGACCAGCGGCTCGGTTATGCCATGGGCAAGCTTTTTGCCGACCGCATCCAGCAGGATATGCAGGACCTCAACAGCGATGCCTTCATGGCCGGTGTCCGTGACAGTATGGAAGGCAACGAGCCCCGGCTCTCCGACGAGCAGATCCAGAAGGCCGTCAGCAACTACCAGAAGCGCCTGCGGGATGAAGCCACCGGCAACACCTCCGGCCAGCAGAGCAAGAGCAGCGGCGGCGGTGATGCCGAGGAGAACCTGGCCGCCTCCAGAGCGTTTCTGGAGAAGAACCGCCAGCGGGATGGTGTGAAGACCACCGACTCGGGGCTCCAGTACGAAGTGATCGAGGAAGGGGATGGTGAGTCACCGGCCGAGGACGATCGTGTCACGGTCCACTATACCGGCGAACTGATCGACGGCACCGTCTTCGACAGCTCCCGGGAACGCGGCGAGCCCGCCACTTTCGGCCTGCAGCAGGTCATCCCGGGCTGGACGGAAGGGCTCCAGCTGATGAACGAGGGCGACCGCTATCGGTTCTACATTCCACCGCAACTGGCCTATGGCGAGAATGGCCCGCCCTCGATCGGCCCCAACCAGGCACTGATCTTTGACGTGGAGCTGATCGAGGTCCAGTAGGGGCCAGGTCAGGCCACCTGATCGGCATGCGCGTTATGGAGGTTCTCGATCAGCAGATCCTCCAGCTCGAAGCGCTCCTCCATGATCTCACCGAGGCGTGAGACACGGGCATACATGGCGCGCATGTCCTCCTCGCTTTTCTCGCTCACCTCAAGCAGATCGTTGAAGGCCAGCATCTCCTGGGTGGTTTTGCTGATCTTCGGATAGACCCGGTTGGCCACCTCGATACCGCCGTCATCGAATTCCCGGGCCTCATTCATGAGCTGCTCGTAGACCTCGAAATGACCTGCGGACACATAATCCAGAAGCTGTTCACACAGCGATGACAGCTGTTCATGAAGCGGCTCGGTCCGGCTGAAATCCGGGTTGTTGCTGAGCCCACAATACTGGACGATCAGCTGCTGGCGAGCCTGCAGCCAGCGGTCAACCAGCTCAGTGACACCGCCCCACCGCTCCCGGGCATTCCGGCAGTCTTCCAGCATAGTCCCCTCCCATCAAAGGATCAGGTGTTTCCGGAACCCTGTCAGGTTCCCTTAATGTTGTTCTTCAACACCATGTGCGCTTTCAAATTACCGGAACATCGTCAGTCCAGCAACCCGTGCCGCCGCCCTTTGCCAACCACCAGCAGGCCGACTCCCGCCAGCGCGGCAAGCGCGAAAAGCACAAAACTCCAGCCGGGAATGCTCAGCCCCAGGAACTGCCACTGGATCTCCGCACAGCTGCCGTCGCCCTCCAGTGCCATCCAGACCACCTCCGTGAGCGGGAAGGTCTCACGCAGGTAGTCATAGCCCGGGCCACAGGGCGGCACCTGGTCGGCGGGCAGGTTCTGGAGCCAGAGCTGGCGCCCGGCCAGGCCCAGGCCGGCCAGCGCCGGGATCATCATCAGACCGCCACCCAGGCGCACCCCCGGGCCGGAGGGGCCAATCAGGGCCGCCAGCAGCGCCACCACCCCCACCCCCACAAAGGCCATACGCTGGAGCATGCACAGCGGGCAGGGTTCCAGGCCCATCATGTGCTCCATGTAAAGCGCCACCCCCAGCACCGCCACACAGGCCAGTGCAATCAGGGTGAAAACAATCCGGTTGAATCGCATGCCTACTCCTGTGACGTTCCTTCGGGCCGGATGCACAACCGCACCCGGCCGCCTACAATGGGGTGTAAGTTATCACCCACAATCACGGACAGCATCCTTCATGCGTCAATTCACCCTGTTACTGCTGGCTCTCACCGCACCCCTCGCACTCGCCGCGGGTGGCGGAGGCGATGACGGCCCGCCATCCACCTACCTGGAACTGTCGCCCGCCTTCGTAGTCAACATCGGGGACCCGGATCAGGCGGGCAGTTACGCCAAGGCAAAAGTGACGCTGCGTTTCCATGAGGCACAGGCGCGTAAAAAAGCTGAAGCGCACACGCCCTGGCTACGCCATGAGGTGGTGATACTGATAAGTGACCGGTCGGTGGATGAGCTGCGCAGTGCGGAGGGCCAGGACACGCTGCGCTCGGATATCCGCAACGCGGTAAACGAACGGCTTGTCAGTGAGATCCCGGCCCTGAAGCAGAAACCTGAAGAGGCTCAGGCCGATAGTGAAGAAAATAACGGGTCCAGTGAGGATGAGCCATTGCCCTCCGGCCCGGTACGGGAAGTGCTGTTGCCCGGTTTCATCGTGCAGGCCAGGTGACCATCCTCCCAGCCCGCCTCCCACGCGGCGCGGATCACATCCGTCCAGTAGGGGCAGCGTGACGGCTCCATGTGAACGGACGCCGCCATATAGCCATGGTCATAGGCCTTGTTCAGCGATTCCAGGTCCCAGCCCAGCTCCCCACTCCTGGCCATGACCCTGTTCCTCCGGATGCGGTTTCGGCCACCGATAACGTTCCGTTACCTTCTGCAACAGACGGTAACAGCCGGATCAGTGTCCAACAACTGAACATTCAGGAACTGTGCGCCACTGCCACCCTCAGGGCGGACAGCGTTCACAGGGCAGCCCTCATTCCGCCAGATAGCGGGCCAGAAAGGTCTCGAAGTCCTCGCTCTCGGCGTCCTCCACCGCTTTCTGATCCGCCAGTGACTGGCGGGCCTGTTCGGCCAGGTGTGCATCCCAGTCATCCGTAGCCTGAGCGCGGACCTGCGCCTGCTGCGCGGAGGCCTTTGCCAGCCCCCAGTCCACCAGCTCCCGGCCCTCACCCAGCTCACTGAGCAGACGGCCCGAGGGTGTCTGGGCGGGGTCGTCCAGCCGGGCCCGCATGGTGGCCAGAACCGCCTGGTAGCGCTCAGCCCCCGGCAGCACCGCCGCCAGCTCCCCCATCTGATCCAGGATCCGGTGCCCTGCCTGCGCCAGCGGTTCCGCACCAGCACCGAAACAGAACCGGGCATCCGGATCACGCCCGTGACGAACCACGTCCTGGAAGGCGTTGTCCAGGCTTTCACATTCATTGTCGTCGATCAGCGGGCTGTCGCTGACCAGGCAATGCAGAAGGAACAGGTCCATGAAGTCCAGCTGGTCCTCGTTAACCCCCACCGCCGAGAACGGATCGAGGTCGAGGCAGCGCACCTCCACGTATTCCACGCCCCGCTCCTGAAGGGCATGCAGCGGTTTCTCGCCGGATTCGGTGGTACGCTTGGGACGGATGGCGCTGTAGTACTCGTTCTCGATCTGCAGCACACTGTCATTGATCTGGATGCGTTCGCCATCCCGGAACAGGCCGATCTCCTGATACGGAGGCCAGGTCGTGTGGATGGCGTTTTCCAGGGTATCGGTGTAGGTCTCCAGCCGGTTGAAACAGATGTCCAGCGAGGATTGGGCCTGGTTGTTGTAGCCCAGATCGCTCATGCGCAGGGAAGTCGCACCCTGCTGGAAGAGGGTGCGGTCACCGAGTGGCGCCAGGCCGGAACGGCTGCCGTTCATGAAACTGGTGTCCAGCGCCGGCGAGGCGCCGAACAGGTACATCAGCAGCCAGCTCTGGCGGCGGAAATTGCGGATCAGCCAGAAGTACTGCTGGGTACGGAAGTCCGCCAGCGGGCCCGGATCGCCCAGCTGCTGCTGCCACTGCCGCCAGAATGCATCCGGCAGCGAGAAGTTGTAGTGGGTGCCGGCAATGCTCTGCATGATGCGCCCGTAGCGCCAGGCCAGACCACGGCGATAGACGGTCTTGAGCATGCCGATGTTGGAGGTGCCGTAGTGCGCGATGGGGATGCTCTGCTCGCCATCCAGCCGGCAGGGCATGCTCAGGGGCCAGAGGGTTTCTTCTCCCAGATGGCGGTGAACATAGGCATGGATGCCCTCGATGGCCGCCATCAGTTCAGCGGTGGACTCACAGACAGGCGTGACCAGCTCCAGCAGGGACTCGGAATAGTCCGTGGTGATCGCCGGATTGGTGAGAGCGGAACCCAGAGCTTCCGGATGCGGTGTCCGCGCGATGGCCCCCTCCGGATCCACCCGCAGCCCCTCCTTCTCCAGCCCCTTGCGGAATCCCGGCCAGTCACCGCCGGCAATCGACTCCAGGGCCCTGAAACGGCGTTCCCCCATGCAATACTCCCGGTTAATGCTGTTTGTCGGACTGGCGGGCGCGGGCAAAGGCATCCGCCATGGCGCCACCGGCTTCCGGCTTCTTCGGTTTCGACCCGCGACCGCCGGAGCTGTTACGCGGCCCTTTCCCGGCGGGTTCACCCTTGCCGGCATTTTTCGGCTTGGCGCTGCCCTGGGTGGCCTGCCCGGGCTCATCACCCATGCGCATGGTCAGCTCAATGCGCTTGCGCTCCTGGTCCACGGACAGCACTTTCACGGTCACCACGTCCCCGGCACGGACCACATCCCGCGGGTCCTTAACGAACTCATTGGACAGCGCGGAGATGTGCACCAGCCCGTCCTGGTGGACGCCGATGTCCACGAAGGCCCCGAAGTGGGTCACATTGGTCACGTTGCCTTCCAGCTTCATGCCGGGCTCCAGGTCCGCCAGCGTCTCCACGCCCTCGCGGAACTGCGCGTATTCGAACTCCGGGCGCGGATCCCGGCCGGGCTTTTCCAGCTCATTCAGGATGTCGCGGACCGTGGGCTCACCAAAGCGCTCATCCGCGAGTCTGGCAGGGTCCTGACTGCGGGTGAATGCGTGATCACCGATAATCGCGCCCAGGGAACGGCCCTCCTTCTTCGCCAGGGCCTCAACGAAGCCGTAGGCCTCCGGGTGCACTGCCGAGGCGTCCAGAGGGTTCTCTCCATCCATGATGCGCAGGAAACCGGCAGCCTGTTCGAAGGTCTTTTCCCCCAGCCGGCTGACCTCCATCAGTTCCCGGCGGCTGCGGAACATGCCCTTCTGTTCGCGGTGGCGGATGATATTCTCCGCAATGCCCGTGTTCAGCCCCGCCACCCGGGTCAGCAGCGGCACGGACGCGGTGTTGAGGTCCACACCCACGGCGTTCACACAGTCCTCGATCACCGCGTCCAGGGTGCGCGCCAGCTGTACCTGGGAGACATCGTGCTGGTACTGGCCCACGCCAATGGACTTGGGCTCAATCTTGACCAGCTCTGCAAGAGGATCCTGCAGGCGCCGGGCAATGGAGACCGCGCCCCGGATGGTCACGTCCAGGTCCGGCAGCTCCCGGGAGGCGTACTCGGATGCCGAGTAGACCGAGGCGCCGGCTTCGTTGACCATGACCCGGGTCACGCCCAGCTCCGGATAGCGTTTGATGAGATCCCCGACCAGCCGGTCCGTCTCCCGTGAAGCGGTGCCGTTTCCGATGGCGATCAACCCCACACCGTGCTGGCGGCACCAGCCGGCGAGCTGCTCGATGGACTGGTCCCACTGGTTCCGGGGCGCGTGCGGGTGAATGCTCCCCTGATCGAGAAATCGGCCGGTGCCGTCCACGACCGCCACCTTCACCCCGGTACGCAGCCCCGGATCCAGGCCGATCGTCGCGGTCTTGCCGGCGGGCGCGGCCATGAGCAGGTCCTTGAGGTTGCTGGCGAACACCTGGATGGCCTCTGATTCCGCCCGCTCACGCAGGCTGCCCATGAGGTCGGTTTCCAGGTGGGTGCTGAGCTTGACCCGCCAGGTCCAGCGCACCACCTCGCCCAGCCAGCGGTCGGCAGGACGGCCTTCATTGCGGATGCCCCAGTGGGAGGCGATCATGCCCTCGGCCGGATGCGGCGCGCGGCTGTCCGCCTCCGGGTCGCCCACCTCGATGCTGTACTGCAGAACGCCCTCGTTGCGGCCCCGGAAGATGGCCAGGGCGCGGTGTGAGGGCACTTTCTTCAGCGGTTCCCGGTGATCGAAGTAATCCCGGAAGCGCGCGCCTTCCTCTTCCTTGCCACTGACCACCTGCACCCGCAGCTGGCCGTCCTGCCACAGGAAGTCACGCAGGCGCGCCAGCAGGTCCGCGTCCTCGGCAAAACGCTCCATCAGGATGTAACGGGCGCCATCCAGCGCCGCCTTCGCATCCTCAATACCCGCCTCAGTGTTGAGGTAGTCGCCGGCCAGCACTTCCGGATCCTGACCCGGGTCATCAAAAAGCGCGTCCGCGAGCGGTTCCAGCCCCGCCTCCCGGGCAATCTGGCCCTTGGTGCGGCGCTTGGGCTTGTAGGGCAGGTAGAGATCCTCCAGCCGGCCCTTGGTGTCCGCCGTATTGAGGCTGGCCAGCAGTTCGTCGGTCAGCTGGCCCTGCTCCCGGATGGTCTCAATGATGGTGGCGCGCCTGTCCTCCATCTCCCGGCGGTAACGCAACCGCTCATCGAGCTGGCGCAGCTGGCTGTCATCCAGCGAACCGGTGATTTCCTTGCGGTAACGGGCGATGAAGGGAACCGTCGCGCCCTCGTCCAGCAGGGCCACGGTGGCATCCACCTGGCGCTGGCTGATGCCCAGTTCATTGGCAATGGCCTGATTGATTGAGCTCATGGGGAACCGTATCCGGTGGGTTTGAAGTCCGGTGGCCATTATAGCGATGCGGGCACTCAGGTACAGGTCCCACAAATCCCTTCCGGAACGGAGCAATTCCTTTCCTCAATGTCACGAAAGTGTCATACCCTCTCCATAGACTCGTCGCCAGACGCTCGCGGGAAGCCCGCAGGGCAACGGTTTACTTCCATTAGAAAGTTTTGATGGAACCCAATGACAGACATTCAGAGCTGGATCACAATTAATCTGGCATTACGCAAACCAAAGGAGCACACCATGACCAGAAAACAACTTCTCTCCGCCGCCATCGCCGCGACCCTGGCCGCCCCAGGCGCCCAGGCCCTGGAGTTCACCGCGGATGAAGGGCTCAGCCTGGCGGAGAACACCACCTTCAACCTCTACGGCACCGTGGAGCCCAAGGTGATCTCCGAAAAGAACGAAGACGGAGACGCCTCCACCGAGCTGGACGATGAGGACTCCACTCTTGGTTTTGCCTTCGAGACCCGTGTCAGCAACGCTGTGACCGCCTTTGGCCAGGTCGAACTGGAATACAGCAGTGACGACAACGGCGGTGGGCTCGACAATCAGGACAGCGCTTTCCTGGGTGTGAAGGGCGACTTCGGCAAGGTCCAGGCCGGCAACTTCGACAGCGTCTATGAGGACCTGATCATCGATGCCACCGAAGTAGCGGAAGACGCCGAGATTTCCGATGAAGCCTTCGCCGGCGAAAACAACCAGATCGCCTACTACAGCCCGGACTGGAATGGCTTCAGCTTCCGCACCCAGGCGCGGATCCAGGGGCGTGATGAAGGCCCCGCTAACGAGGACAGCAACGAGGTGGGCCTCTCCATCGCGGGTGGCTACACCGGGGATAGCTGGGGGCTGTATGCCGGTTATGATGACCGGAAGGCAGACTCCACTGATGAATACAGCGACGGCAGTGCCATAGGCAACGACATTTACGTCGGCGAGAACACCTACGGTGTATCCGGCATCTACGGCATCGGCCAGCTCGAGTTCGGCGCCAAGTACTCCATTCAGGAGAATCTGGATAACGACCCCGCCGGCGACGAGACCACCTTCACCGCCCTGCGCGGCACCTTCACCCAGGGGCGCACCGAATACTACGGCGCCGCCCAGCGGGTTTCGCCGGACGATGAAACCACCGTTAAGGAACGCGACGAGTTCACCCTCGGCGTTTCACACCAGCTCTACGAGCCGCTGAGCCTGTGGGCCGAAGCCGGCTGGTACGACAGAGAGAACGACGAAGGCGATAACGTCATGGTCGGCGCCATCTTCAGCTTCTGATCTCCCACCGGAAGCCGCTTCGGCACCCCGCCGGGGCGGTTTCCAGACCCGGTCCCATCCGGACCTTTTCTTTCACCGTTGTCATAAAACTGTCACACACCCCCCGTAGACTCGTTGATGTAACGATGAGGTGGGTCAACCTGAGGAGTGTATCCATGAAGACCTGGAAGAAATCCGCCATCGCCATGGCGGCGCTGATGAGCGCCAGCACGGTCTCGGTCGCCCAGGAACGCGATCAGATCCGGATCGTGGGCTCCAGCACCGTCTACCCCTTTGCCAGCTATGTGGTTGAGGAATTTGGCGCAACGTCCAGAAATCCCACCCCCACCATCGAGTCCACCGGCTCCGGTGGCGGCCTCCGGCTCTTCTGCGAGGGCATCGGCGCCGGCACGCCGGACATCACCAACGCCTCCCGGCGGATGAAGCCCAGCGAGTTCGACCGCTGCCAGGAGAACGGCGTTGAGAACATCACCGAGGCCATGATTGGCTCCGATGGCATTGTCTTTGCGCAGAGCGCGGAGAACGACGACCTCAACCTGACCCGCGAACAGATCCTGCTGGCCGTGGCCGCTGAGGTGCCAAAGAACGGTGACCTGGTCGAGAACCCCTATGACAACTGGAGCGACATCGATTCCAGCCTGCCGGACCGCGAGATCGAGATCCTGGGTCCACCGACCACTTCCGGTACACGGGATGCCTTCGAGGAACTGGTGATGGCATCGGTCAGCGAGGAAGCCGGCTACCCCGGTGAGTACACCGACGTACGCTCTGACGGCGCCTATGTGGACTCCGGCGAGAATGACAACCTGATCATCAAGCGCATCCAGGAGAACCGCAGCGCCTTCGGCATTTTCGGCTACGGCTTCCTGGAGGAGAACCGCGACAGTGTGAAGGCCGCCAGCATCGATGGCGTGGAACCCACCACGGAGAATATCTCCACGGAAACCTACCCTGTGGCCCGCAGCCTCTGGTTCTACATCAAGAAGGCCCACGAGGGCGATGTGGTCTCCGGCATCGATGGCTACGTCAGTCTCTTCATGGATGATCTGATGATCGGCCCGGATGGTCTGCTGGTCGAGGAAGGTCTGATTCCGCTGCCTGAAAAGGCCCGTCGCAAGTGGCAGGAGCGTGTCGCTGAGCGGGTCAACCTCAAGCGCAGCGATCTGACGAAGTAACCGAGAAGCCCTTCCCGGCTGCTCCGCCCATGGCGGTCAGCCGGGTTTTTCTTTGCAGAAAAGGGAGGCAACAGTGAGCGTAGGTGAAACCACGCTGATCCTGCTCGCGGGGCTGATCCCGCTGGGCTACGCCGGCTTCTTCCTGGGCCGGCGCAAGGCAATGGCAACCCAGGCCGACGGCACACGGCTGCATTCAAGGCCGCAGCAGTATGGCTGGTACTCAGTGGTCTCCATGGCGGTGCCCGCCATCGGGGTGGCCTTTGCCGCTTCCCTGCTCAATCTTCTCGGCTGGATCGCCCTGCCCTCGGAGCTGGTGCTCGCCATGACGCTGATCACGGCGGCAGCCGGTTTCGCTTACGGGCTCATGGCTATCCGGCCGACCCTGCGCGCCCGCAACACCCTCGACCGGCTGATCCGCTGGCTCCTGCTGGGCGCGGCCCTGATTTCCATCATGACCACCCTCGCCATTGTCCTGTCGGTCATCTTCGAGGCCATGCGCTTCTTCCGGGAAGTGAGCGTCTGGGAGTTCATCACCGGAACGGTCTGGTCGCCGGGGGATTCCTTCCTGGAAGCAGCCGGTCGCGGCGATGAGGTCAGCGAGGGCGGAGGCGGCGTGTTCGGCTCGGTCCCGCTGTTCGCGGGCACCTTCATGGTCACCGCCATCGCCATGGCCGTGGCGCTGCCCATCGGGCTGCTGTCGGCCATCTTCATGTCCGAGTATGCCTCCCTCAAGACCCGGGGCGTGGTCAAGCCGATCCTTGAGATCCTCGCCGGCATCCCGACCGTGGTCTACGGCTTCTTCGCCGCCATCACGGTCACACCCATTGTCGTGGACATTGCCGGATTCTTCGGCCTGGACGCCTCGTACAGCAACATCCTGTCGCCCGGCATCGTCATGGGCATCATGATCATTCCCTTCATCTCGTCACTGTCGGATGACGTGATCAACAGCATTCCCCAGAGCCTGCGTGAGGGCGCCTTCGCCCTGGGCACCACCCGATCGGAAACCATCCGCAATGTGGTGGTGCCGGCGGCCCTTCCGGGCGTGATCTCGGCGTTCCTGCTGGGCGTCTCGCGGGCGCTGGGGGAGACCATGATCGTGGTGATGGCCGCTGGCGTGCGCCCCAACCTGACCTGGAACCCGCTGGAGGACATGACAACGGTGACCGTGAACATCGTCTACTCCCTGACCGGGGACCAGTCCTTCGACAGCCCGCAGACGCTGTCCGCGTTCGCGCTGGGGCTGGTGCTGTTCATTGTGACCCTGACGCTGAACATCATCTCCACAGTGATGGTGCGGCGCTTCAAGCAACAATACGACTGAGCGAACCAAGACATGAGCACGCGCAGACTGACCGGCTCCGCCAACGACCCGCACATCCGCCGCCGCTACCGCGCCGAGAAGCGCTTCAAGGCGTACTGCATTGGTGCGGTGGGGATCGCGTTCGCCATCATCGTGGCGTTCTTTACCGACATCATCAGCCAAGGGTACACGGCCTTCTGGCAGCACCAGGTCCAGGTGACCCTGGAGTACAACGACCGCTCAGCCCGCCTGGGCCAGTTCGCGCTGGACAGTGACATGCGGGACATCGCTTCCCGTGGCGCGACCCGCTCCATTCCCCTGGAGATGGAGGATAACCCGGACCTGATGGGCACCACCGACCAGCGCTGGGTGCCGGTCAAGGCCGAGATCGACCAGTACCTGAAACACGGCCATGACCTGCCGGCGGAACTCCGCCAACAGGTGGATGCCCTGGCTGACAGCGGCCGTATCCAGAGCGCATTCAACACCCGCTTCTTCACGACCGGCGATTCCAAGTTGCCGGAACTGGCGGGCATCTTTTCGGCGGCGGTGGGCACACTCTATGTGCTTGGCATCACCCTCGTGTTCGCCTTTCCCATTGGCGTCATGTCCGCCGTTTACCTGGAGGAGTTCGCCCCGGACAACAAGCTGACCCAGACCATCGAGGTCAACATCAACAATCTGGCGGCGGTGCCGTCGATCATCTTCGGCCTGCTGGGTCTGGCGCTTTTCATCAACTTCTTCGGCGTGCCCCGCTCCTCGGCCCTGGCCGGTGGCCTGACCCTGGGGCTGATGACGCTGCCCATCATCATCATCAGCACCCGGGCGGCGCTGCGGGCGGTGCCGGACCCGATCCGCCAGGGCGCCTTCGCCATGGGCTGCTCCCGCTGGCAGGTAGTGCGCGACCACGTGCTGCCCTCCTCGCTGCCGGGGATCCTGACCGGCACCATCATCGGGCTGGCCCAGGCCATGGGCGAGACCGCGCCGCTGATCATCGTGGGCATGATCGCCTATATTCCGGAGGCGCCCTCCGGCATCTTTGAGTCCGCAACGGTGCTGCCGGCGCAGGTCTTCACCTGGGCCTCGGAGCCCCAGCAGGCCTATGTCGAGAAAACCGCCGCCGGCATCATGGTGCTGCTGGCGGTCCTGCTCACCCTCAATGCCACCGCCGTTTTCATGCGGCGCAAATTCGAGCGCCGCTGGTAGCGCTATACGAGGTGCGTATGTACTCTGAAGCCACAACCGAATTCCCTGAAACCACAAGCACGGAATCAGTAACTCCTATGACCGGGCAGACCGACACCAGCGAACCGGCCTCGACCGCTGGAACCGCGGAAAAGAATGTGAAAGTGAAAGCTGAGGATGTGAACCTCTGGTATGGCAATACCCAGGCGCTGCACGGCCTCAATCTGGATATCCATGAACGCGAGGTAACAGCGCTGATCGGCCCGTCGGGCTGCGGTAAGAGCTCGTTCCTGCGCTGCATCAACCGCATGAACGATCTCATCCCCAGTGTGCGGGTCCGGGGCCAGATCACACTGGATGGCGAGGACATCTACGATCCGGACGTGGACGTGGTGCAGCTGCGCAGCAATGTGGGCATGGTGTTCCAGAAGCCCAACCCCTTCCCCAAGAGCATCTACGAGAACATCGCCTACGCCCCCCGACTGCACGGCACTGTGAACAGCCGCCGGGACCTGGATGACCTCGTTGAGCACTCGCTCAAGCGCGCCGGACTCTGGCACGAAGTCTCGGACCGGCTCCAGACCCCCGGCACCGCCCTTTCAGGTGGTCAGCAGCAGCGGCTGTGCATCGCCCGGGCCATTGCGGTGAACCCTGAGGTCATCCTGATGGACGAGCCGGCCTCGTCCCTGGATCCGTTGGCCACGGCGACCATCGAAGAGCTGATCGATGAGCTGAAGGATCGCTACACCATTGCCATCGTCACCCACAACCTGCAACAGGCTGCCCGAGTAGCCGGTTACACCGCCTTTTTCCACATGGGCGAGATCGTGGAGTTCAACGACACGGATACCCTGTTCACCAACCCGCGTGAACAGAAAACCGAGGACTACATCACCGGTCGTTACGGCTGAGGCCGGCGGTACCAGCCTCAGCCGATCAGTACGGTCGGGTTACCGACCACCAGCTTGCCGCCATGGGCTGTGGCACAGCCGACGGTGGCGGCCGGTCTGCCGTTGATGAAAACGGTCGGCGAGCCCTCGCTGACCGTGTCCGGAGGTCCCACACAGACGGCCTTATCCCCCTGACGAACGGCCGGGCGTCCCCCGATCACAACATTCGGTGAGCCTTCCACGGCGGGACCACCCACATGGGGCTTGGGGCCATCAAACTGGGGACAGGTGTGAAAGTCGCCGAGGGTGGCGGCTGGCTTGCCCATGAACATCTCCTTGTCCGTAATGGATCATTTCCCTGCGGGGCCTGGCGGCACCCGTTCCGCTATTAGACCACTGGGCCCTTTACTGATCAACCAACGGTGTCAACGCATCAAAGACTGGCAGCCTTGAACCGATGCGCCGAGAGCGTCATCCTCAGCGCTTTCGCCCACTGACCAGAGAGAGCAACGTACCAGCATGCTGAGCAACCTTTCCCCCGTGCTTCTCGGGTTTATGGGCAGCCTCATTGCAGGCCTTCTGACCGCTGTGGGAGCGATCCCGGTTTTCGTCGGCCGGACACCGGGGCCGGCCTTCCGGAATCTGGCCCTGGGATTTGCTGCGGGCGTCATGCTTGCCGCGTCCTTCTTCTCCCTGATCATTCCCGCCCTCGATGCAGCCAGAGCCGAATTCGGCGGCGACGCCATTGCCGCACTGATTGCGTGCGCATCCATCCTGGTCGGCATGGGCACCATTGCACTGCTTAATGAGGTTCTGCCGCACGAGCACTTCGCCTCCGGCCGCGAAGGCCCTGATGCGGCCTCACTGCGGCGCCTCTGGCTGTTCATCATCGCCATCACCCTGCACAACGTCCCCGAGGGACTGGCCGTGGGGGTGAGTTTCGGGGCTGAAGGCCTCAGCGGCGGCATGCCGCTGGCCATTGGGATCGGGCTCCAGAACATGCCCGAGGGCCTGGCCGTGGCCGTTGCACTGCTGGCCGAAGGCTATTCACGCTGGCGCTCCTGGGGGATCGCTGCTTTGACAGGACTGGTGGAGCCACTGGGCGGTCTCGCGGGCGCCGGTGTCATCAGCCTCTCCCAGACGCTGCTGCCCTGGGGGCTGGCCTTTGCGGCAGGCGCGATGCTGTACGTCATCAGCCATGAAATCATCCCTGAATCCCACCGCAGCGGCTACCAGAGCCGGGCAACGGTCGGGCTTTCACTCGGGCTGGTGATCATGCTCTTTCTCGATGTCTGGCTGGGCGCCTGATGCTACAATCGAGCGCTACTCGGAGGTAACCTGTGGCCGATCTCAATCCCCGCCAGCGCGAAGCCGTACGCTATCTTGATGGCCCCCTTCTGGTGCTCGCCGGCGCCGGCAGCGGCAAGACCAGCGTGATCACGCGCAAGATCGCCCACCTGATTGAGTACGCGGGTTACCCCGGGCGCCACATTGCCGCCGTCACGTTCACCAACAAGGCGGCGCGCGAGATGAAGGAGCGCGTGGGTAAGCTGGTGGACCGCCGTGCGGCTCGGGGGCTGACCGTGGCCACCTTCCATAATCTGGGGCTGACCATCCTGCGTGAGGAACACGACGCGGTGGGCTATCACCCCGGCTTCTCAATCTTCGACGCCGAGGATGCGCGTGCGCTGTTGCGCGACCTTCTGGCCGAACACGCCGCGGACACCGGTCTCGAAATCGGTGACCTGCAGGCGACGATTTCCAGCTGGAAGAACGCCATGCTGCTGCCGGACCAGGCGCTGAGCCGGGCCAATGACGCCCGCGAGGAACGCTTCGCGGTCATCTACCAGCATTACGCGGACTACCTGAAGGCCTACAACGCCCTGGACTTCGACGACCTGATCCTGCTGCCCGTATTGCTGTTCCGCAATCACGAGGAGGTGCTTCAGAAGTGGCAGCGCCGCATCCGCTACCTGCTGGTGGATGAATACCAGGACACCAACCTGAGCCAGTACGAACTGGTGCGCATGCTGGTGGGCCATCGCCAGGGCCTGACCGTGGTGGGCGACGACGACCAGTCCATCTACGCCTGGCGCGGCGCGCGGCCGGAGAACCTGGCCCAGCTCAAGGAGGACTTCCCGTCACTGAAGATCGTCAAGCTGGAGCAGAACTACCGCTCCATGCGGCGCATCCTGAGCACCGCCAACACCGTCATCGCCAACAACCCGCACGTGTTCGACAAGGCCCTGTGGAGCGAACTGGGCGTGGGCGACCCCATCCGCGTTCTGCGCTGCCGCAATGAGGAGGGCGAAGCCGAACGCATCGCCTCCGAGATCCTGGACCAGCGACTCCGGAGCCGCTCGGAATACCGGGATTTCGCCGTTCTTTACCGGGGCAACCACCAGTCGAAGCTGCTGGAGATCAAGCTCCAGGCCTACCAGGTTCCCTACAAGATCTCCGGGGGCACCTCCTTCTTCGCGCGCAACGAGATCAAGGACGCCATGGCGTACCTGCGTCTGCTCACCAACCCGGACGACGACGTGGCCTTCCTGCGCGTGGTCAACGTGCCCCGGCGCGAAATAGGCCCGCGTACCCTGGAACAGCTCACCGGCTACGCCCGCCAACGCAGCATGAGCCTGACCCGCTCCCTGGACGAGGTCGGCGCCGAAAGCCATATCCAGGGGCGCGCCCTGGACAAACTGCTGCGGTTCACGCACTTCCTGCACGACGTCCGCCATCGGCTGGAGAACGAGGACGACACCCTGGGCGTGATCCGCCGGATGTTCACGGACGTGGAATACGAGGAGTGGCTGCACCAGAACGCCTCCAGCGCCAAGCAGGCGCAGAAACGCATGGAGAACGTCTGGTACCTGCTGGATTCCATCGAGCAGATGGAGCCGACGGAGGATGACGGGGACACGGAACAGACACTGGAGGAAGCCGTAAGCCGCCTGGTTCTGCGCGACATCCTGGACCGGCAGGAGGAAGAGGACGACAGCGACCGGGTCCAGCTGATGACGCTGCACGCGTCCAAGGGGCTGGAGTTCCCGAACGTCTTCATCATGGGGCTGGAGGAGGAGCTCCTGCCCCACCGCAGCAGCATCGAGTCGGAAACCATCGAGGAGGAGCGGCGGCTGATGTACGTGGGCATCACCCGCGCCCAGCGCTGCCTGACCCTGACCTACGCCGGCCAGCGCAAGCAGTATGGCGAGGTCATCGAGCCCATTCCCAGCCGCTTCCTGGATGAAATGCCGGATGAGCACGTGGAGCGCGAGGGCAGCTCGGACAGGGATCCCGAGGCCAACCAGCGCCGCGGCCGGGCGACGCTGTCCGCGCTCATGGACGACCTCTCATGAGCTCTCGGCGTAGCCCTCATGCACCGCCCAGACGGCGGCCTCCACCCGGGAGCGCAAGCCGAGCTTCTTGAGCAGATGCTTCACGTGCACCTTGACGGTGCCCTCGCTGATATCCAGCCGCCGGGCTACCATCTTGTTGGAAAGCCCTTCCGCGATGTGACGCAGGATGTCCTTCTCCCGTGGAGTCAGACTGGCGTAATCCGGCCCTTCCGCCTCCGGTGTCTGCTGGTGGCGGAGGGCATCGGCCAACAGGGTCGTCAACCGGTCGCTGATCACCAGTTTGCCGACCGCAGCCTGGTGCAGCCGACTCATCAGATCCTCGGGCTCCATATCCTTGAGCAGGTAACCGTCAGCCCCGGCGCGCAGTGCCGCGACCACATCGTCCTCGGCATCCGAGACGGTGAAGATCACGATCCGGCCGGGGAAACCATCCTCACGCAGTTTTCGCAGTGTCTCGTGTCCGTTGGTTCCCGGCATGTTCAGATCGAGCAGAATCAGGTCCGGGTCCAGCTCCCCGGCAAGGCGCACCCCCTCCTTTGAGCTGCTGGCTTCCCCGGCCAGGGTCATGCTGTCCTCCATTTCCAGCAGCTGGGTAATGCCCCGGCGCAGCAGGGGGTGGTCATCAATCAGAAGAATCCGCGCCGGCGCTTTATCGTCTGTCTGGGTCATAACATCATCCCGTTACTGTTCTGTGAGCAATGGGCTCAGGAAGCCTGGATCAGGCCGGAGTTGTTCTGCGGGATCATCAGGCGCACTTCGGCGCCGCCTTCGTCCCGGTTGCGCATACTGAGTTCACCACCCAGAGTCTGGCTACGGTCGCGCATGATCACGATACCGTAATGGCTCGGCGGTGCCCCACCGTCGGGCAGACCCACGCCATTGTCCCGCACCACCACCCGGAGTGAGCCGTTGCGCTGGTAGACACACACCGAGGCCTCAGTGGCATCGGCATGCTTGAGCACATTCGCCAGCGCCTCGCGCACGATCTGCAGCACATGGATCTCCTCATTCGGTGAGAACATGCGTGGCGGCATGTCGTACTCCAGTGACACCGGATAGCCCAGGCGCTCACTGAACTCGCTCACCGTCCGGTTCAGGGCCTCCTCCAGCCCCGGGGAATCGAACTGCAGTCGGAAGGTGGTCAGCAGTTCCCGGAGCTGGCGGTAGCCATTGTTCAGCCCGTTGCGCAGCTCATGGATCACTTCCTCCTCGCGGGCATCGACCTCACGACCGGATTCCTGCTGCAGCTTCTGCAGACGCGCCACCTGCATCTTGAGGTAGGAGAGTGACTGCGCCAGCGAGTCGTGCAGCTCACGGGCGATCACGGTGCGCTCCTCCATCAGCGTCAGCCGCTGCTGTTCCGTCATCCGACGGCTCAGGTAGACCGCAGTGCCGAGCTGGTCAGCCAGGGTTTCCAGAAGCTGGCGTTCGTGATGCTGCAGGGTCCGGTCGCGCTCATACCAGACCTCGAGGGTTCCCACCAGATCGTCCCCGGTACGCACCGGCAGAAGCAGCCGCTTGCGGTGTTCCTCGGGCTGGTCCTCAAAGGTATGGCAGCCTGTGAGGCAGGCATCGCAGTTGAAGGAACGGCAGTGTTCCGGGCGCGCGTGGGCGAAGGTGGTGACCGCCTCAAATGAGGCGTCATTCTCCTGTTCATGCAGATAGAGGCTCACCGGGCCTATATCCAGAAGCCCTTCCAGCTGCTGCAGCAATGGAACAGAGCCCTCGCAAAGGTCCGTGGCCCCATAGAGCGACCGGCTGGCGCTGTGCAGGAGCTGCAGTGCGCGGTGGCTGCGTTCGAGTTCCTCGGTCCGCGCCGCCGCCTGCGATTCCAGGTCCGCGTAGCGCCGGGACAGTGATTCACTCATCTGGTCGAAGGTCCGGCCCAGAACGGCCAGCTCATCCTGACCCCGGAAGCCGGTACGCTGGCTGAAGTCCTGGCGTGCCGCCGCCCGCGCCATGGTCAGAAGCCGGTTCAGGGGCTCGACCACACGCCGGCGCACGTCCAGGAACAGTACCACCACAACCGCAAGGGTCAGGATCAGGGACAGAACCTGGACCATGCCCAGAAGGGCAATGCGCGACTCGGCACGTGCTTCCAGCGCCGCCACCAGGGCATCCACCTCCTGAATGAAGACAGCAGTCCCTTTCAGTGGCAAACCCGCGGCGCTGCCACGGAGTACTTCCGAATAGACAGGCCGGATCAGGGCCAGCCAGGTCAGCCGCACACGCTGGTACTGTGCCGTGACCGGATGCGCCAGCCCCGGCATGGCACTGTTGAGCAGGGGGCTTTCCAGGCGGGCGGTGATCTGCTGCATCTGGTCCTGGATGCGCTCCGGCCCAGCCTCGGCCTCCCCCAGGGTCACCAGCCGCTGGAGTTCCATGCGCACCAGTCCGGAATGGTTGATGGCGGCGGCGTCGCCCCGGGCGCTGGCGGAAATCGCCAGCGAAACCCCAATATTGATCAATGCCAGTATCACAACGGCCGCCAGGGCCATTCCGATACGGGCAATCAGCGAATCCCTGAAAAGGCGCATCTGGTTCTCAGCAAGCGTGTCGGACTGGGCGTATATCGAAAGTAATAGACATGTTACACCAATTCAACAACGGCTACCTCTAATGACCTTTTGACCGGTATGACGGTTGGGCGGACACTCAAGCCACTGAAACCGCAATGCCATCCATCATGCATGAGGTCCAACATCCAATGCAGCCCGCAGACAAGAACTGGAACCTGTCCAGTTCCCTGCCGCTGGCCATACTGGTACTGGCACTGGCGGCAGGCAGCTGGGGTGTTTTCGGGGCGCTTGTGACCCTGGTGTCGCAGACCTTCGGGCTCACCGGCACAGAGTTCAGCCTCATACTGCTGGCGCCGGCAGCCATCGGCCTCCCTCTGGTGTGGGTGCTCTACCGCTGGGCCACCCATTCCGCCAGACCCGGCAACGTGCTGCTGATGGTCTTTCTG
>NZ_CAJXMA010000007.1:0-58079 GCF_913056445.1 uncultured Halovibrio sp. | reverse complement strand
AAGTGGCTGTGGCAAGTCCACCCTGCTGCACATGCTGGCGGGATTGCTGATACCCAGTGAGGGCTGCGTCAAGATCAATGGGAGACAGGTCTCTCGGGCTCATCCCGAGTGGAACATGATGTTCCAGAGGCCCGGCCTCTATCCCTGGCTCAATGTCAGACAGAATGTGGCCCTGGGGCTACAGTTCACCGGTCAGACGCAGAACCTGAAAGGACGGGTCGACGAAATGCTGGAGCTTGTCGGACTCAGGGATCGCTCTGAGGCCCGCATCCAGGACCTGTCTGGCGGCCAGCAGCAGCGTGTCGCTCTGGCGCGGTCCCTGGCGGTGGAACCGCAGATGATTCTGCTGGATGAGCCCTTTTCGGCGCTGGATGCTTTTACGCGTCGGAATCTGCAACTGGAAGTCAGTTCAATTGCACGCGACAAGGGCATCACCCTGGTGCTGGTAACCCATGACATTGATGAAGCCCTGAACATGGGCGAACGGGTCGTCGTGATGGGACGCAACCCTGGCACCTTCCGCAGCATTATGGATATTGACCTGTCGTTTCCGCGAAACCCAATGCATCCGGCATTCACCGAAATCCGCGAGGATCTCATGGATCGCTTCCGTGCGTCGGTTGAGACCCCGGATAACTCCGAAACTACCGGTCACACGCCACAGACCCCAGATCCTAAGGAGATCGCTCATGGTTAAATGCAACTGCAATCACGACGAGAGCCTGGACAACGAATACACCCTCGATAAGGGACGGCGGCGTTTCATGCTGGACTCCCTGGCTGCTGGTGGTCTTGCGGCTACCCTGGGCACCGCTGGGATGATGCGCCAGGCGATGGCCAGTGATGGCGTCGTCCGGATTGGCTATCTGCCGATTACGGACGCCACGCCACTGCTGGTCGCGCATGCGAACGGCTACTTCGAGGAGGAAGGTCTGGATGTCGCGGAGCCGGAGCTGATCCGTGGCTGGTCACCCCTGGTGGAAGGCTTCACCAGTGGCCGCTTCAATCTCGTCCATCTACTCAATCCCATCCCGATCTGGATGCGCTACAACAACGACTTCCCGGTCAAGCTCATGGCCTGGGCCCACATCAACGGTTCTGCCCTACTGATGAGCGGCAGCAGCTCCGCCGAAAACTTCAGTGATCTCGGTGGTAGTCAGATCGCGGTGCCCTACTGGTACTCGGTCCACAATACGCTGCTCCAGATGGCCCTGCGCCAGGCCGGACTCGAGCCGGTCATCCAGGAGCAGAGCGCGCCGCTGGGCGACAACCAGGTGAACCTGTTGATCCTGCCGCCACCGGACATGGCCCCGGCACTGGCTGGCGGCCAGATTGATGGTTACACCGTGGCTGAGCCGTTCAATGCCGCCGGAGAGAATCTCGCGAATGGCCGCCTGCTCCGCTTCACCGGCGATATCTGGAAGAACCATCCCTGCTGTGTGCTTTGCATGAACGAGAATGACGTCGAGGCCAAGCCGGAATGGACCCAGAAGGTGATGAACGCGCTGGTGCGCGCGGAGCTCTATGCCCAGACCAACAAGGAAGCGACGGCGCGCATGCTGTCCCGGGATGGCAAGGGTTACCTGCCCATGCCGGAAGATGTCGTGGTCAAGGCGATGACGCATTACGACCCCGATGACTATGCCTCTCCGGATGCAATCCGGCACGAGGACTGGAGCACGGGCCGTATCGACTTTTCGCCCTATCCCTATCCGTCCGCAACCCGGCAACTGGTCAAGTCCATGAACCAGACCCTCGTTAGTGGTGATACGACCTTCCTCAAGGGTCTCGATCCCGACTTCGTGGCAAGGGACCTGGTGGATGACCGGTTCGTCAAGAAAGCGCTGGAGAAATACCCGGACGCACACCTGCCGGGCATGGACTCGGCCAACCCCTGGGAGCGTGAAGAGGTGATCAAGGTATGACGGCAACCACAACGACTCCGGCCACCGCTGGTGGCGTCGAGATTGGCCATTACGCGCGCCGGATCAGCGAGAACCTGGGCTATCCCCTTCTGGGTCTGGCGATCCTGCTGGGCTTCTGGTGGCTCGGGGGATACCTGATCGCCAGCAATCCCTCCACCCAGGCGTTCTCGGCCTTCGCGCCCGAGAGCGCGCTGCCACGGGCATGGGAGCTTCTATGGTCGGGGACCCTGTGGGATACAGTGCATCCCAGCCTGAGCCGCATCGGGCAGGGGTTGTTCTGGGCCACGCTGGTGGCGGTACCCGTTGGCATACTGGTGGGTTCACTGCCCGTGATGCAGAAGATCACCAGTTTTCCATTCCAGCTGCTTCGCATGGTCAGCCCCCTGGCATGGATGCCCATCGCCGTGCTGGCGTTCGAGACCTGGGATGGAGCCATCGTGTTCCTGCTGTTCATGGCGTCGGTCTGGCCGATTCTCTTCTCGACGGCTTTCGCGGTACAACGGATTGACCCGATGTACTTCAAGGTGGCGCGCAACTTTGGGGCTTCCCCCCTGGCCAGTCTGAGGCGGCTCGTTATTCCTGCTGTGGCACCGGATATTCTTGCGGGATTCCGGCTTGCGCTGGGGATTGCGTGGGTGGTGCTGGTGCCGGCGGAGTACCTCGGCGTAACCAGCGGTCTTGGGTATGCGATCAACGATGCTCGCGACATTCTTGCCTATGATCTGCTGGCGGCACTGGTTTTGGTAATCGGTGTTATAGGTTATGTGTTAGATGCAATTGTGGTTGCATTGATCCGCTACGTTGGGTGGCAGGGAACCTGAGCAGATCATTTGCCGGTGCGCCATACTGGAGCCAGTTGCACTGGGAAAGGGCAGCGAAGTCAGCAATACTCCGGCAGGGATCCGGCAATTGATCCTGCTTTAGGATGGAGCGGAGTTTGCATCTGCATTCTCCGCTCCATTTTTTAAGCAGTGAGGCTCCGATGGAAATCGATCAGCCGATTGGCAATGACCCGGACCAGGATGCCCTCATCCTGTCTGAAGCGGCCGATCTCCTTGGTCGCTCTCTGGAAGCTTCTATAACCATACCTGCCGTGCTGCGACTGCTATCGCAACTGGCTGGGCTGAATCGGGGGCGGGTTGTATTGCCGGACAATACCGGCAGCAAGCTCAGTATCCAATATGCCTACGGACTCCGTGACCGGGAAAGGGAACAGGGAGTCTATAATCTCGGTGAAGGCATCACGGGCTACGTTATGCAGACAGGGCGTGTCTGTGTGGTTGAAGACATCGACCGTGAGCCGGAGTTTCGGTTCAGGGCCGTGGAGCGCGCCACTTTGCCCTCTGAAGTGGTGTCCTTCGTTGCTGTTCCCATTATGCTGGATGATCAGCCCGCTGGAGTCCTTGGATGCCACCGTATCCGCAACCGGCCGCGCGCCTTCCAGGCCGATATTCATCTTCTGCGTATCGTAGCAGCCATGATTGGCCAGACTCTGAGAATTGGGACTCTTATCCACCAGCGCACGCAACATCTGGAACAGCAGAACGAAGCCCTGCGGTCGGCTTTGGAACGACAGAGCTTCAAGCACGGTATCCTTGGGGAGAGTCCCGTCCTGCTTGAAGCCCTGGAAGAAGCGACGCAAGTTGCGGCTAGTGATGCCACTGTAATGCTCCGGGGAGAGTCCGGCACGGGCAAGGAAAAATTTGCTCGTATGATTCATGAATACAGTCCCAGGGTGGGTAAGCCCTTCGTCTGCATCAACTGTGCTGCCATCCCGGAGCAGCTTCTGGAAGCAGAGCTGTTTGGCCATGAAAAGGGCGCTTTCACAGGGGCCGTCCGTAGTCGCCAGGGAAAGGCGGAGGCCGCTGATGGTGGCACTCTCTTCCTGGATGAAATCGGCGATATGAGTCTTGATCTGCAGTCCAAGCTTTTGCGGCTGCTTCAGGAACGCTGCGTACAACGCATCGGCGGTAATCAGGACATCCATGTGGATATCCGTGTTATCACGGCCTCTCACAAGGATCTTCAACAGGGTGTTAACCAGGGTACTTTCCGACTGGATCTCTATTACCGTCTCAATGTAATACCGTTGCGGCTGCCGCCCCTACGCGAGCGTGCCGGTGATGTTGCTCTTCTGGCTCGGCATTTTCTTCACACTTTTACTCATCGCCACAGGCGCAACCTGACTCTGGGACCAGGGGTGCAGTCACGCCTGGAGAGTTTCCCGTGGCACGGGAATATCCGTCAGCTTGAAAACGTCATGGAGCGAGCGGTGCTCACGACGCGTAGCAGTGTGATTGAAGCCAGCGACATAGAACACATACTGCGGGAGGAGTCGACTGTTGGTGAGGAAACGGAGCAGGTAGATTCGAATCCGCATGGAATCGGCGTTAGGGAGATGAGCGCATACCCTTCCACTGGCCGACCCTATCAACGGGTGGCGGAGTCGGATCCGCAGGAGCTTCAAGAGGTGCTTCAACGCTGTCGTGGCAATAAGACGCAGGCAGCCAGAGAGCTCGGTCTCAGTGCGCGACAGTTGCACTACAGGCTGGAAAAGTTCGGCTTGAAATAAAGGCGTTATCCCTTCCTTCGGAAAAGGCAGTAGACAAAGGGTTGCTCGACGCCATTCGGTGTCCGGTGGTTCTCCTTCTGGCACTGGAGACACTCGAATGTGTCCGCGAATTCCGCCTCTAGCGCTGCCGGATTGTAACGACAGGTCGGCAGACCGCTGCACTCGGTGGGCCCATCATCCGCGAAGGTCGCAACGATGAGGTGTCCCCCCGGTTTAATGGCCTTGCTTGCTGCATCGGTGTATTGGCGGCGATCGCTGGGATGGGTCAGGAAGTGAAAGACGGCGCGGTCGTGCCAGAGATCGTAACCATCGGGCGGCAGTGCAGCTTCGGTGATGTCGCCTTCCCACCAAGTAATGCCGGGATCCCTGTCCTTCAGTTTTGCCTGGGCCCGAGTGAGCGCTTTCCCTGATAAGTCCAGCAGTGACAGGTTTGTATAGCCCGCCTCAATCAGATCATGGACCAATGGTGAGGTGCCGCCGCCGATATCAATGATCGAGGCGCTCAGGGGAGGCTGGACAGTATGGATCAGTTGCAGTGACTGGGTAGCATGCTCCTGAAACCAGCTGGTTTCCGGATCTGAACGGTTTCCGTAAACGGTTTCCCAATGGTTTTTGGAAGTCATCATAAGCCTCGGCAAAACGATAGACGGGTGGCGCTCGAAGACGCCACCCTTGTTTACCGCACTTCAGAAATTGGCGCTGACCCAGAGCCAGGCCTTGTCCGTGTCCACGCTGAAATCATCTGAGCTGTAGCGGGCGGCCTTGAAGCCTAGTGTGTAGGTCTCCGTCAGTGGCTTAACCGCCAGAACGCCGGTTTCCGTGCCATAGTCCTGACTGGCGGTATCGCTTTCAAACTGGTGGTGGATGCCCATCAGCTTGATGCCGCCCACTTTGGTTCCAATCGATGCATAGCTATCGACCAGGCCGTTTTCCGGCGTGCTGAGGAACTTGTCCGTCCAGCCGTTCATGGCGTGGAGGGTCGCCAGCGGCGTCTGGAACGAAGCGGTCCCACCGTCGGAGCCAAGCGTTTCCTGACCGAGCTTGAAAGTAACACCCGATGCTGAAACCCCACCTTCAACCTTGTAGTAATCCACCTCGAAGCTGTCTGGGTTGTCGGCATAGTCGGATTGCTGCGCATATTCGAGCGTATAGAGCGCCTTGACGCTGTCACTCACCTCGGTGTCGCCTGTGAAGCGGAGGCCGTAACTGCTGGTGGAGGCGGTATCCAGATTGTCATAATCCAGCAGGTAGCTGTAAGCCGTGAGAGACCCGGCCGCAAGGCCGTCATAGCGTGCGTTGAAGACACCGGTTTGCATGGCGTCATCGCCACGCGGACCGGCGGCTCCAGATACAAGCCGATTGACGTTGTAGATGTAGCCCGCCGTCAGGGTCGTATCCTCAAGCGACTGATTCACTACCGTGGCCGCGTCATAGGTCTGCTCATTCTGGCGCCAGGCGACATGTCCAATGAAGCGGTGATTATCCAGGGTAAAGAGCTGTCGACCGTACTTGATGTCCGTGTCCGCCAGACCCTGGTAGCGGATATAGGCCTGGTTGATTTCCGTTTCGGTAGGATCCGCTACAACGGGGTGTCGGTTGGGGGACGTACTCGAGGGTGAGGGAACACCGTTTGTTGGGCTGGAGAAATTCTCGGAGCCGACAGCGGTAACACTTTCAGCCTGCAGAAACCCGCTGAAGCCACTGACGCTGCCAGTGCGATAGCCAAGTTTGGTTTTTAATGTGGAGGCATGAGCGTCATTGGGGACGCTGTCCTGGTTCACGAATTCATAACGATAGCGGGCACTCAGCGAGACTTCCCCATCTTTGATGGCCTCGGTTACCGGGTCTGCTACGGCCTGGCTCGCTGGTAGGGCGGCTAACAGTGCCAACACCCTTGCAGGAGCAGACCTCTTCTGGCGGGCCATAGGATAAGTTCTCATGGTTTGATCCTCTGTGAAACAGGGTAAGTAACAAGGCGCAATGCTCAGGGCCAAGTGTTTCGGCCTTGCGATTCTTACCAGCGCTTAAAGGGGAGGAATTTCCCATCCATGGTGATCACGACCCGGTCTCCCTTCGGATCCTCGACCCGATCCACGTGCATTTTGTAATCGATCGCGCTCATGATCCCGTCGCCGAACTTCTCGTGAATGATGTCTTTCACGCTGTCGCCGTAGATCATGCAGGCTTCGTAGATGCGATAGATGAGGGGGTCGGTCGGGACGGCGTTGTCCCAGTGCTTGTGAGGGCAGCTCTGCAGGGTTTGTGCCACGTCGTCACCGAGATTGAGCGTCTTGCAAAGCCCCTTGGCCTGATCCTCCAGCATGGTGTTCATGCCGTAGCAGCAGGAAGCCGTCCATACGGGCGACATGCCGATGGACTCGGCCAGCTGCTCCCAGGTGTAGCCTTTCTCGTTCTTGGCGGTAAGGATGGTCGCGGTCATGGTTTCGTGGTTCATCATGGTGCTGCTCCTGTTTCAGCGTTGTGCAGGTGCGTCTGGCGTGCCCCGGAAAAGGGCACTGCCGGAGTCGCCCGGCAGCCCCTGTGCTGGGGGTTCATCTCTGCCGTCGCAGTGATCATGCCAATCTGCCTTTGAATCAGAATGTGCTGTTCAATCAGGAACTTATTGACTTAACGGTCTGGCGGAATGTGCTACGTGATTTCGTGATTCACGGGAACTCGTAGTTCCCGGCTACGGAAATTCGTGATCCGGCACGGCGTTTGATTGGGGAAGGAAAACATCAGCGGGAGGCCCCATGAACGTTGTCATCACACCGCAGACAAGTCTGGACTGGATCGAAGCACTGCCGGAGCCCGGCCTGCTGGTGGATCCGGTGCGCGATACCGTTGAGGCTGCCAACAGTCATCTTGCGCGGATGCTGGGGCGGTCGGTGGCGGAGCTGGTGTCTCTGCGTGTCACCACGCTTTTCGGAGGCCAGATTCCCCAGCTGGTCAGTCTCACCGACGAGGCCATGACCCATGGTCAGGCCTGGAGCCGGGATCTGAGTCTCGTCGCCCGTGATGAGCGGGTCATCGAACTTGAGATGTCGCTCTCCGTCATGACGGAAGCCGGGGAGCCCCGTGTGCTGATGCTGCTGCGGGATCTGACCCTGCTGCGCGAGCGCCGGGAGCGCCACGAGATCAACAGCTATCACCGGGGCGGCCTCCTTCACTGGAAGCGCGTGGAGACCCTGTTCCGGGAGATCGAGCGCGAGAACCAGCTGATCCTGGAAGCTGTGGGCGAAGGCATCTACGGGGTGGATGCCGAGGGGCGCACCACCTTCATCAACTCCGCCGCCGAGCGCATGCTGGGCTGGCACCGGGATGAACTGCTCGGACGGGTCATGCACACGGCCATTCACCACAGCCACTCGGACGGTACGCCCCACCAACGCGAGTGCTGCCCCATCTACCAGGCCTTCTGCGACGGGGCCGTTCATCGGGTCAGCGATGATTTTTTCTGGCGCCGGGACGGCTCCGGCTTTCCGGTGGAGTACACCAGCACGCCCATCGTGGACAACGGCCAGCTGGTGGGGGCGGTGGTGGTATTCCGTGACATCACTGACCGTCGCCGTACCGAGGACAGCCTCAAGGAAGCGCTGGAAGAGGTGGAAAACCTCAAGCACCGGCTGGAGATGGAGAACGCCTACCTCCAGGAGGAGATCAGCGCCGAGCACAATGCGCATGAGATCGTCGGGCGTAGCGAGGCGGTGGCGGCCATGATCCAGCGCATCGACCTGGTCGCGCCCACCGGCGCCAATGTGCTGGTTACCGGCGAATCCGGCACCGGCAAGGAGCTGATCGCCCGGGCCATCCACAACGTCAGCGAGCGTTCCGAAAGGCCCATGATCCGGGTTAACTGCGCCGCCATTCCGGCAGAGCTGTTCGAGAGTGAGTTCTTCGGCCATGCCAAAGGGGCCTTCACCGGGGCGGTGAACGACCGGGTCGGGCGTTTCGAGCTGGCCGACGGCGGTACCCTGTTCCTGGACGAAGTGGGTGAGATTCCGCTGTCACTGCAGGGCAAACTGCTGCGGGTTCTGCAGGAGCAGACGTTTGAGCGTATCGGTGAAACGCACACGCGCAGCGTGGATGTGCGGGTCATTGCGGCGACGAACCGGGACCTGAAAACCGAGGTTGAGGCAGGCCGCTTCCGCGAGGATCTGTATTTCCGGCTGAATGTGTTCCCGATCGAGTCCGTGCCGCTGCGTGAGCGCCCGGAGGACATCCCGCCGCTGGCGCAGCTTTTCCTGCGTAACGCCTGCCGCAGATTCCACCGGGCGCCGCTGGAGCTCAGCCATGCCAATGTGGAAGCCCTCCAGCGTTACAGCTGGCCGGGGAACGTCCGGGAGCTGGAGAATGTGATCGAACGGCAGGTGATCGTCACACGGGGTCGTAAGCTGAATTTTGACCTGCCAGCGGATCGGGAAGCTGCGGGTCCGGAGCCGGTTGCCGTTGGCCCTGAAGCCGTTGGAACGGCGCAGCAGCGGCCACTGACCGAAGCCGAGAAACGGGAGCAGGAGCGTGAGAACATGATCAGTGCGCTGCGCCAGTGCCGAGGCAAGGTATTCGGGCAGGGGGGTGCCGCCGAGCTCCTGGAGCTTAAGCCCACGACGCTCGCCTCAAGGCTGAAGCGTCATGGTATTGATCCGCGCCAGTACCGCAATGTCCGGGATGCGGGGGCCTGAGACCGGTCTTTATCCCATGAACGGGGGAAGCTAGAGTGGTCACTCCGTCAGCATTGGAAGCGTACTCATGAGCAATCACCGTCCAGGATGGGTTTTCTACACCTCACTGCTTCTGCTGCTTGCGTTCGTCGGGGCCGGCGTGGCGTGGCCGGAGCCGTTCGCGGCCTACAGCAACCAGGCGCTGGAATTCACCACACTGCATTTCGGCTGGCTCTACCTGTTTGTGACTACCGGCTTCCTGCTGTTCTGTCTGGGGGTGGCGTTCAGCGATTACGGGCACATCCGCCTGGGGGCGGACGGCGAGATGCCGGAGTTCTCCTTCCTCACCTGGCTGGGGATGATCTTCTCCGCCGGCATGGGCGTGGGTCTGGTTTTCTGGGGGGTGGCCGAGCCCATGAGCCATTACCTGCAGCCGCCGCTGGACAGTGCTCAGGGTGGAACGCCTGCGGCAGCAAGGCTGGCGATGCAGTACTCGCTGTTTCACTGGGGCTTCCACCAGTGGGCCAACTTTGCGGTTGTGGGGCTCGCCATTGCCTACGTGCGCTTCCGCCATCAGCGGGCGGGGCTGATCAGCGAAGCCTTCCGGAACAGTCTGGGAGCACGGGTCGATGGATTCACCGGTCACGGCATCAACGTGCTGGCCGTGATCTCCACCGTTTTCGGTGTCGCCACGACCCTCGGGCTAGGGGTCATCCAGATCAACAGCGGCCTGGTTACCGTGTCCGAGGTCGCCTTCGGGACCGACCAGCAACTGATGATCCTGGGCGGTGTCTCGGTGGTCTTCCTGCTGTGCGCCATGGCTCCGCTGGAAAGCGGCGTACGCTACGTGAGCGATGCCAACATGCTCCTGGCCGGGGCTCTTCTGGTGTTCGTTTTCTTCGCCGGGCCCACGGATTTCATCACCGCCGCCATGACCACCGCCATTGGCGACTACTTTTCCAACGTGATGGGCATGAGTCTGGTCATGACGCCCTACACCGGGGATGACTGGGTCGAGCGCTGGACCATCTTCTACTGGGCCTGGGGGCTCTCCTGGGCGCCGTTTGTGGGCAGCTTCATCGCCCGTATCTCGCGCGGGCGGACCATCCGTGAATTCGTGGTGGGCGTGATTGGCACCCCGGTGCTCCTGAGTACCTTCTGGTTCGCGACTTTCGGTGGCTCTGCACTCTATTTTGAACTCTTCGAAGAGGCGGCTGTCGGCCAGGCGGTGGCCGATGAGGTCAGTGCCGGCCTGTTCGTGATGCTCTCGCTGCTGCCCGGGGCTGAGTGGCTGGGCTGGCTGGTACTGGTCCTGATCACGCTCTTTGTCATCACCTCCGCGAACTCCGCCACCTTCGTGCTTGGCATGTTCACCAGCAAGGGGGTGCTCACCCCGCCGCGCTGGTCGCGTCTGACCTGGGGCACGGTGCAGGTGCTGGTGGCGGGCGTTCTGCTGCTCAGCGGTGGGCTTGGGGCGCTGCAGACCGTCTCGATCCTGGCGGCCTTCCCTTTCATGATCCTGATGCTGTTCATGGCGGTGGCGCTGTTGCGCTCGCTGCGTGATGAGAAACGCCAGAGCGAACTGCACGAGGCCATCCAGCGGGAACGGCTACAGCGTATGCTGGATGACTGGTACGCGCAGAGTGATGCTGTAACAGAGGAGGAAGAGAGTCGGGAATGAACGGTAATGGGGAGGATGCGGCGTTCCGCATCGCAGTCTATGGCACCCTCAAGCGCGGCTGCAGCAATCACCACCTTCTTATGCGTGCCCGCTTTCTGGGCACGGATCACCTGAACAGTATTGTCCTCCACGACCTGGGTCCGTACCCCGGTGCTGTTGAGCAGCCTTCCCGGGGGATTCTGGTGGAGGTGTACGAAGTGGATGAGCGGACGTTCGCCCGGGTGGACGCTCTGGAGGGCTACAGCGCCCAGGCTCCGGAGCGGGGCGAATACACCCGCCAGCAGCGGGATACCCGTTTTGGTCCTGCCTGGGTCTATTTCTACAACGGCAGCGTTCGGGGTTGCCGCCGCATCACACGCGGGGCCTGGTAGGGGTCAGGCCTCGACCGGGGCCTGCTGGCGGATGGCCTCAATCGCCGCCTCACTCCAGGCCGGGCCTTCGGGGAGGTGGCCCCAGACCGCATCCGGCCAGCAGGGATCGCCCTCGCGGCGCCCGATCACGTGGATATGCAACTGGGGCACACGGTTCCCGATGGCCCCCAGGTTGATGCGTTCACTGCCGTGATGGTGCTTGATGAAACGGGCCATGGCATCAAGCACCCAGTCCACATCGGCACGCTCCGCCATGCCCATCTCGTGCAGCTCCCCCGCCGCAGTTTCCGGAACCACGATGTACCAGGGAACACCGGCATTGTGGTGGAGCAGGATCTGGCAGTTCTCCAGGCGGCCGACCCAGTGACAGTCGGCCTCAAGCTGTGGGTGCAGGCTGAAATCAGTCATGGCATTACCCTAAACGGGAGAGCGGTGCAGGGGAAGGCCTGATGGCTGATGGAAATCAAGGAGCCGCTGTGCCGCATGTCCTACCCTGCGCGCATGATGGAACAGGCCCCTGAACTGCTGGCCCCGGTCGGCAACCAGCGACACCTTGAAATGGCGATCGCCTATGGCGCGGACGCGGTCTATGCCGGTCCACCCCGCTATTCGCTGCGGGTGCGCAACAACAGCTTCCGGGACGCCGAGGCGCTGGCGGAGGCCATCCGTTATACTCATGCGCACGGCCGGCGCTTCTATCTGGTACTCAACATTGCTCCCCATAACGACAAGATCCGCTCCGCCCTCCGGGATCTGGAACCGCTGATCGCCACCGGGCCGGACGCGCTCATCATGTCCGATCCCGGGCTGATCATGCTGGTACGGGAGCACTGGCCGGATATGCCCATCCACCTGTCCGTGCAGGCCAATGCGGTGAACTGGGCCACCCTGGAGTTCTGGCGCCGGCAGGGGCTGGAGCGGGTCATCCTCTCCCGGGAACTGTCACTGGATGAGATCGAGGCGATGCGCGAGCAGGTGCCCGGTATGGAGCTGGAGGTGTTCGTGCACGGGGCGCTGTGCATGGCGTATTCCGGCCGCTGCCTGCTGTCCGGCTACATGAACCATCGCGATGCCAACCAGGGCGCCTGCACCAATGCCTGCCGCTGGTCCTATACCCCGCAGGCCTCCACTCATGACAGCAGTGGCGACCTGATTCCCCTGCACCAGGAAGACGGTGAACGCAGCATGCTGGTTGAGGAGGCCGGTCGCCCCGGCGAGAGCGTTCCCATGCACGAGGACGAGCACGGCACCTACATCATGAATTCGAAGGATCTGCGCGCGGTGCAGCACGTGGAGCGGCTGTGCCGGATGGGCGTGGATTCGCTCAAGATCGAGGGGCGCACGAAGAGCCCCTACTATGTTGCCCGTACGGTGCAGGTCCATCGGCGTGCCATTGATGACGCCATGGCGGGCAGGCCCTTTGATCGGACACTGATGGATGAGCTGGAGGCGCTCTCGAATCGGGGGTACACGGAGGGGTTCCTGCGCCGTCATCCACCAGCGGAATACCAGCGCTATGAAGCCGGAACCTCGCTGCTCGGTACCCGCCAGTGGGTGGGGGAGGTGATTGCCCGTGAGGGGAACTGGCTGTGTATTGAGGCCAAGAACCGGTTTGAATGCGGGGACTGGCTGGAACTCATGACGCCCGCCGGGAATCACTGGTTCCAGCCCTCAACGCTGTTGTCAGAGCTGGATCACCAGTCAGTGCCATCGGCGCCGGGCAGTGGTCACCGGGTCTGGCTCCAGGCGCCGGTTGCCGACGTCTTACCGGAAACCGCGCTCCTCATCCGGTCAGTGGTTTAGGCTCCGGTAATCAGCCAGTATCTCCGCGATCATTCCCTGTTCGCGCAGCTTTACCATCCCCCGGTCGAGGGCCTCAGCCAGTTCCCGCCCTTCGGGCCGGGCCGGGGTGAAGGCAATGTAGAGTTCCTCCTGGTAAGCCAGGCCGGCGTTACGGAGGGGGTTGATCCGGCCTTCGCTCTGGTAGTGATGGTTGAGGACCTTCTCTTCCCATAGCCGTGCTGGCCAAGACCATGTTCTATCTCGGGTGACACATGTTGAGCGTGAAACAGAGCCTGGCCAGTCCTGCGGCTCAGATCAGCCCCTGCGCCTCCATGGCCCGTGCCACCCTCAGGAAGGCGGCGATATTGGCGCCCACCACGTAGTTGCCCGGGGAGCCGAAGGTCTCTGCCGTTTCGAAGCAGTCGCGGTGGATGTTCACCATGATCTGCTCGAGCCGGTTTTCGGTGTGCTCAAAGGACCAGGAGTCGCGGCTGGCGTTCTGCTGCATCTCCAGGGCACTGGTCGCGACGCCGCCGGCATTGGCGGCCTTGCCGGGCCCATAGGCGATGCCCGCTTCGCGGAAGACCTGGGCGCCTTCGGGTGTGGTGGGCATGTTTGCGCCTTCCGCCACGGCACGGCAGCCGTTTTCCACCAGGTACTTCGCGTCCTGGCCATTGAGTTCGTTCTGGGTGGCGCAGGGCAGGGCCACGTCACAGGGCACGCGCCAGACGTTGCCGTCCTGCACGTACCGGGCATTGGGTTTCTCATCGGCGTAATCGCTGATCCGGCGCCGTTCCACCTCCTTGATGCGCCGGATCCGGTCCAGATCGAGCCCCTCCTCATCGACGAGGATCCCCGAGGAATCGGAACAGGCGATCACATGAGCCCCCAGCTGCTGGGCCTTCTGGATGGCATAGATGGCGACGTTGCCGGAACCGGAAACCACCATCTTACGGCCATCGAGTGATTCGCCGCGGGCCTTCAGCATTTCCTGCACGAAAAAGACGGTGCCGTAGCCGGTGGCCTCGGTGCGGGCACAGCTCCCGCCCCAGCCCAGTCCCTTGCCAGTGAGCACGCCGGACTCGTAACGATTGGTGATGCGCTTGTACTGACCGAACAGGTAGCCGATCTCGCGCTGGCTCACGCCGATGTCACCGGCGGGCACGTCCGTGTATTCGCCCAGGTGGCGGTAGAGCTCGGTCATCAGGCTCTGGCAGAAGCGCATGATCTCGGAGTCCGAGCGCCCCTTGGGGTCAAAGTCACTGCCGCCCTTGCCGCCACCAATGGGCAGGCCTGTAAGCGCGTTCTTGAAGATCTGCTCGAAGCCCAGGAACTTGATGATGCCGAGATACACCGAGGGGTGGAAGCGCATGCCGCCCTTGTAGGGGCCGAGGGCGCTGTTGAATTCCACCCGGAAGGCGCGGTTGATCTGGATCTCGCCGTTGTCGTCCTGCCAGGGCACCCGGAAGATGATCTGGCGCTCCGGTTCACAGATGCGCTGGATGATGCGGGAGTCCACAAACTCCGGATGTTTCACCAGGACGGGGCCAAGGGTTTCCAGGACCTCGTGGACCGCCTGATGGAACTCTTGCTCACCGGGATTTCGGTGGAGAACGTCCTGGAAGATGGGCTCGAGTTTCTCATCAAGATACGCGCTCATTGTGGGCTCCTGTTATCGGTGTCGATTCATGGGTCGGCATCAATGGAGTATTCATACCCTTTGAATTGACGCCTTCCTGGTTTCAAAATAAGATGTACTTAAAATACATTAAACAAAAAGATCTGGCCAGAAACCTTACACGAAACGAGAGATGATAACGATGGTGACCATCGGGCGCAGACCGGGCGACGCAGCCTGGGACGAAGGCGCTGGAAGCTCAGAGCCTGAATGCGTTTGATCGGGATCAACCGCTATTGGGTGGGCTGAGCTTACACTGGCATAGGGTGGTTGGTCAGCAATAGACAGAATAAGGAAGCAGGTTCATGAGTGATTCATCAGCGGTAAACCGTACCGAAAGGGCAGCGTTTGAACAGCAGACCGATGGCTGGAAGGTCATGCTGGAGAGGGAGCTCGCCACCGTTCCGGCACAGGTATGGACCTGGCTGACGGACCCCGACCATCTCCGGCAGTGGCTGGCGCCCGGTGAAATGGATCTGAGTCCCGGTGGGCGGGTCCGCATCGAGTTCGAGATGAGTGGTGAGCCCATTGACTCGCATATCATCGAGCTTGAGCCGGAACGCCACCTCACCTACTCCTGGAGTAACGGTGACGCGCCACGCAGACCCCTGCGCTGGGATCTCGCACCGACCAACAGCGGCACACGGCTCACCCTTACCATCGGGCTACTGCCCGAAGACCAGATCGCCATCAGCGCGGCAGGCTGGGATGCTCATCTCCAGATGCTGGAAGCGGCCGTGGCCGGTGTCCCCCTCAGCTTTCCGGTGGCGCGCTTCAAGGAATCCCGGAGTCAGTTTGAAGAGGCACTCAGCGCTTCCCCATAGAGATGTTGTCGTTCCATGGTGGCGCGTACCATTCTGGTCAGGGGTGGCTACCCTGGTGACATACGAAGCAACAGTGGTAATGGCCACGACTGGACTTCCTGTGCCATTGGGATTCAGGAAATGTAACTCGTAAGGGGCTCTGGTATGAGCATCGATGCCGAGGTCAGTGACGCAGCGCAGGACTACCTCGCGGATATACTGGCCAAACAGGAAATTCCGGGCATGGCGGCACGCCTCTTTGTCCAGAATGGCGGCACGTCGAGAGCAGAGAGCTGTCTGGCCTTCTGTCCGCCTGGCGAGGAGCAGGCGAGTGATGCACGGCTGGATTTCGGTGAGGTCACGCTCTACGTGGACGCGCCGAGTCTTCCCTATCTCCGTGAAATCCGGCTCGACCTGGAGACGGCAGCGGACGCCCAGACCCTGACCATCAAAGCGCCGTACGCCAAACAGCCGGCGGCACCGCCCAGGGAACTGGCCCTGCCCATGGCGTGCGTGGCCCGGCGTGTGCCGCATGGCAACGAGGTCACACTGCCCGAGGGGGCACAGGTCTCGGTTACCCAGGCGCTTGGTGGCAGCGTGACCGTCAACCATGGGGGTAACCTATACCGGCTGTCTCCAGAGGAGGCCGGCAAGGTGGGCCTGCGCAGTGATGTGGCCATATTTGAACCGCCGGAAGACGGGAAAATCAGTGAGGATCAGTGCTGGCAGGCACTGGAGCAGGTCTATGACCCCGAGATTCCGGTGAACATCGTCAGTCTCGGGCTTGTCTACGGTCTCAGTGTGAGCGTGGAGCAGCGTTCCGTGTACCTCAGGATGACCCTGACCTCCCCGGGATGTGGCATGGGCGATGTGATCGCCGGCGATGCCCGCAACCGCTTGAGGGAGGTTCCGTTCGTGGAAAACGCGGAGGTGGACATCGTGTTTGATCCGCCCTGGACCTACGACATGCTCAGCGAGGAGGCCCGGTTGGAACTGGGGCTTCTATGACCAAGAGTGGAGTGATGGAGACTCTGGGCTGCTTCAGCAAACGCTCCGGGAATCACTTCGTCTCAGGGCCGCGCCGGGGCACACATGGATGCCGGCCCGGTACTGGCCGTGTTCCGGCGGATCCATGCCGTTGGGCACGGAAAGATGCCGGGAAACATGAAAATGGTTCATTAATAAGCTAAAAACCATCAATTTTGTTGCTGGTTTTGTGGTGTCACCATGCTTCTGGTTAACAATTGATCGGAGGAGACGACCATGGTGACCACGCACAATCTCGGATTCCCCCGCATCGGAGCCAAACGTGGACTCAAGTTCGGGCTGGAAGCATTCTGGCGGGGAGAAATCACTGAAGCGGAACTGATCCAGCGCAGCCGTGACCTGCGCCGCCAGCACTGGCAGAAGCAGTCCAGCCTTCACCGGGTACCGGTGGGCGATTTCTCCTGGTACGACCATGTACTGGACACCAGCATCATGCTCGGGCATGTCCCGCCCAGGGTGCGCGATCTCGGCGGCAGTGCCACGGACCAGTATTTCCGCCTGGCCCGCGGCCGTTCCGCCACCGATGACGATGAGAGCGTGGTGGCAGCCGGGGAGATGACCAAGTGGTTCGACACCAACTACCACTACATTGTTCCGGAGTTCACGCGGGAGAGCCGTTTCAGGCCGGATGCCAGTGCTCTGGTGGCGCAGGTTACCGAGGCACGGGAGCAGGGGCACAACCCGAAACCCGTGCTGGTGGGGCTCGTCACCTATCTGTGGCTTGGCAAGAGCAAGGACGACGGCAGTGAGCGCCTCGAGCATCTGACAGCGCTTGCGGAGGCCTATGCTGGCCTGCTTGAACAGCTCGCGGATGCCGGCGTCGATTGGGTCCAGATCGACGAACCCATACTGGTCACGGACCTGGCCCCTGAATGGCGAAATGCCCTGGAGACGGCCTATCACCGGCTGACGGATACCCGGGTCAGCCTGCTTCTGACCACCTATTTCGGCCACCTGGGGGATAACCTGGAACTGGCCTGTCGGCTGCCGGTGGCGGGCCTGCATCTGGATGCGGTGCGCGGCGGCGCGGACGTTCAGCGGGCCGTGGAGCAGCTTCCACAGGGGCGGGTGCTGTCACTGGGCGTGGTGGACGGGCGCAACGTCTGGAAGGCGGACCTGACGGCGTTGATGGACTGGCTCGAGCCCGTGCATGCCGCCCTGGGTGATCGGCTCTGGATTGCGCCCGCCTGCTCCCTCCTGCATGTGCCCATGGATCTGGACGCGGAACCGGACCTGGATGAGGCTCTGCGCGGCTGGCTGGCCTTCGCCGTGCAGAAGCTGGAAGAGCTCGAAATCCTGGAGAAGGGCCTCAACAAGGGGCGCAACGCCATCATCGCGGAACTGGCGGCCAACCGTGCCTGTCATGAAAGTCGCAGTCAGTCCCAGCGGGTGCGCAATCCGGCGGTGCGCGAGGCCGTGGCCGGGCTGAACGAGGCCATGGGGCAGCGCCAGTCCCCCTATGCGCGGCGGATTGAGGCGCAACAGCGCCATCTGGATCTGCCCCGTTTCCCGACCACCACCATCGGTTCCTTTCCGCAGACTGGGGAAATCCGGCGTACACGTCTGCAGTACCGGCGCGGGGATCTCTCGGAGGCCGCCTACCGGGAAGCCATGCAGGCCGAGATCCGGGACTGCATCCGTGAGCAGGAGGCGCTGGGCCTGGATGTGCTGGTTCACGGGGAGGCCGAACGCAACGACATGGTGGAATACTTCGGTGAGCTGATGGACGGCTTCGCCTTCACCCGCCATGGCTGGGTGCAGTCGTTCGGTTCGCGTTGCGTGAAGCCGCCGATCATCTACGGCGACGTGGACCGGCCCGACCCCATGACGGTGGACTGGATCCGCTATGCCCAGTCACTGACCGAGCGCCCGGTGAAGGGCATGCTCACCGGGCCGGTAACACTGCTCAACTGGTCCTTCGTGCGCGATGACCAGCCGGAGCGGGACACCGCCAACCAGCTGGCGCTTGCCGTCAGAAAAGAGGTCCAGGACCTGGAGGCCGCCGGCATCCGCATCATCCAGATTGACGAGGCGGCGCTGCGCGAGGGCCTGCCGCTGCGGCGTTCGGAGTGGGAGACGTATCTGGAATGGGCCATCAACGCCTTCCGCATCGCGGCCAATGGCGTCAGTGATGACACCCAGATCCACACGCACATGTGCTATTCCGAGTTCAACGATATCATGACCGCCATCGCCCGCATGGACGCGGACGTGATCACCATCGAGACCTCACGTTCGGACATGGAGCTGCTGGAAGCGTTTGAGCACTTCGAGTACCCCAATGGCATCGGGCCTGGCGTCTACGACATCCATTCGCCCAATATTCCCACCGAGGCATCCATGGTGGCGCTGCTCCGGAAGGCGGTTGAACGCATTCCGTCGGAGCGTCTCTGGGTGAACCCGGACTGCGGGCTCAAGACCCGCAACTGGGACGAAGTGCGGCCCGCGTTGGCGGCCATGGTGGGAGCGGCGCGCGGCCTGCGGCAATCCGGCTAGTCGCCGGGAGAAGGCAGGCCCTGGCGGCCGGTAATGCGGCCGCCATGCTTACTGGCGAAGATCTCCGCATCCCCCAGATCCGAGAACCCCGCCGGTGGTGTCTGGCCCTGCCCGTTGTCGCGTTCATGGCCGACCACGAACCAGGCGGTATCCATGGTGACCCAGTCGCCGGTGTCTCTGGGGTCCCAGTCCACATCCGACAGATCCCGGGTGAAGGTAACGATCTCCCCTTCGTTATCCTCCAGTCCCTTCTGCCATTCCAGCAGGTCCGCTGTGCTGCAGAAGTAGTGCTTCCGGCCACTGTCCGCGAGGCAGGCCTGGGCCTGGGGGCCGGCGCATTTGGGCATGGGCGTGCCGTTCATGGCGGTTTCTTCCGCGGCACTGGCCTCGGGGCCGCAGCCTTTGGGAACCGGAGCCTCGCCGCAGCCGGCGATTGCGGCGCCCAGGATCAGCAGGGCAAGGGGACGGTGGACTCGGTGCATGGTCAGACTCCTGCGATCTGCTGGTAGATGCCGGGCAGCGCCGCGCTCAGCTGTTCCGGGCGCTGCACGATGTGGTAGGCCCCGCGCCCGAAGACCCAGGGAAAGTACTGACGTGCCTGCTGGTCGATGGTGATGCCGAAGGTGCGCACGTCCTGCTGGCGGGCTTCCAGTACCGCCTTGCGGGTGTCCTCCAGCGCGTAGCGTCCTTCGTAGTAGTCCGTGTCATTGGGCTTGCCGTCCGTGAGCACCAGCAGCAGGCGGTTGCGGTTGCCGCGTTGCGCCAGTTCCTGGCTCACGTGCCGTATGGCAGCGCCCATGCGGGTGTAATGGCCGGGTTTGAGGGCCTGGATGCGCCGGCGCACGGTTTCATCCGCGCGTTCGTGGAAGCCCTTGATGGTGTTCACTTCCACATTGTGGCGGCGCCGGGAGGTGAAGCCATGGATGCTGAAGTCATCGCCGCAGGCGGCCAGGCCGTGGCACAGCACCAGCAGGGCCTCTTTCTCCACATCCAGGACACGGCGGTCCGCAAGCCAGGATTCGGTGGAAAGCGATGTGTCCACCAGCAGGGTCACGGCCAGATCCCGGGTCTGGGTAAGCAGGGCCTGATGGATGCGCTCGGAGCCATTGCCGGTGGCGCGGATATCGCAGCGGTTGCGGATCAGCGCGTCCATATCGAATTCGTCGCCGTCCGGCTGTTCGCGCAGCCACTGACGCTGGGGCTGCAGCGCCTCGAACTGGCGCTGGACACGGCGGATGCGGTGGCGTGTGCCTTCATCCGGCGTCCAGTCCTCGCCTTCCATGGACTGGATGGCCGGATGCACCCGGCACTGGTCATCCAGGTAGCGTTTTTTGCGATAGTGCCATTCCGGGTAGGTCACAGGTCCGCTGAGCGCGCCGACATCCGGCGCATCAGGGGTCAGGTCCAGCTCTACCTTCAGGCGCGAGGCGGTCTTCTCCCGGTGCGGGCTCAGGGTGATCTCCTCGATCTGCTCTGCCGCCTTGCGGGCGTCCTCCTCATTCTCGTCCTCTACCGGGCGGTTCACATTGACCATCTCGGTCCAGGACAGCATCTTCTCGAAGATGTTCAGTGCCAGCGGGTCGTCGCGTTCGCTCTGGTCCTGGCGGCGGCGTATGGCCTGGCGTTTGCCGCCTTCGGCCTCGGGCGTGGCGCCCTGGCGTGGGTCCTCGCCGTCCTCCGGCTCTTTGGGGGTACCCGCGTGGCGCCCCGGCCGACGCTGACCCCAGAAGGGCACCGGCAACGGTGGCCGGTAGCCCGTTGGGGTGGTTTCCGGCAAAGCGGGTTCGGGTTGGTCAAGGACCCAGGCCAGGACCTGCTCCCGCTCTGCGGTGGCGGGATCCCGCTGCTCGCCCAGGAGCACCCGTATGCCATGATCCACCGCGTCCTCCCAGGCCGGCAGGCGTTGGCATGGGCGAACTGATAGCAGGTGCTCGCGGCAGGCCCTGCCGGTGGCCATCAGGCCGGGGAAGTCCCGCTCCAGGACGCCTTCGGCCTGGTGCACCGCCCGCAGCCAGGCAATGTCCGCCGCCAGCGCCGGCTGATCTGGCGTCGGCTCTGGCAGGAGGGTGAGCAGCGCGGTCAGCCAGTGGTAGGCGCCCCGGTTGAGTTCACGACTGGGAAAGTAGTCCATGCGTGGCGGCAGAAGCAGCTGGTCGTCGTCCAGGAAGGCCATGTCCAGGCTTTCCCGGTCGAAGCCGAGCTTCTGGCGGAAGGTCAGGCGGTGGCCGGAGGCACGGGGTTCCACGGCACTGACCGGGATGGCGCCGGGCCCGCCCATGGCCCGGAAGAACACGCCCAGGCTGCCCTCGAGTTCCGCCAGGGCAACGCCGGCGTCCGGGTAGCGCGGGTAACTGACCGCGCGGGAGGCCCAGCGGTGCCATAGTTCCCCGGCGATTTCCTCAACCTCGAAAAAGGATGCCAACCTGGCGTCTCCTCAGCCCCCGAAAGTGGCCCTTATGGTTTCCATCAGCCCTTCACGCACGTCGGCATCGTCACTCAGTGGCTCCACCAGCGTCGCGCGGCAGGCCTGCAGCACCGGCATGCCGGCCTGCATCAGTCGGGCGCAGTAGACCAGCAGGCGGGTGGAGACCGCCTCCTCCAGGTCCTGCCCTTTGAGCTCCCGCAGGCGCACGGCAAGGTTCACCAGGGCCCTGGCCCGTTCCCGGGCCAGATCGCTCTCGTGCACCACGATGGCCAGCTCCTGCTCCGGAGGCGGGAAGTCCAGCTCCAGCGCCACGAAGCGCTGGCGGGTGCTGGGCTTGAGCGACTTGAGCACATGCTGGTAGCCGGGGTTGTAGGAGGCGACCATCATGAAGTCCTCCGGGGCCTCCAGGGTTTCGCCGGTGCGGTCCAGGGGCAGCACCCGACGGTCGTCGGTCAGCGGGTGCATGACCACCGTCACGTCCTTGCGCGCCTCCACCACCTCGTCCAGGTAGCACAGGCCGCCATGGCGCACGGCCCGGGTCAGGGGCCCGTCCGTCCAGACGGTCTCGCCGCCCTGCAGCAGGTAGCGCCCGGTCAGGTCGGAGGCCGTGAGGTCGTCATGGCAGGCCACCGTCTGCAGGGGCAGGCCGAGGCGCGCCGCCATGTGGCTGACAAACCGCGTTTTGCCGCAGCCGGTCGGGCCCTTGAGCAGGAGAGGGAGCTTACGGTGGAACGCATACTCGAAGAGCTCACGTTCGTGGCCGACCGGTTCGTAGTAGGGCGCTTCGACGGCGCTCATTGGCTGCTCCCGTTACCGTTGCCGCCTTTGACATGGGCTGGGAGCTGCTCACGGGCCGGTCCGAAGATGGCGATCAGGAACAGAACGACACCCAGTGCCACGGCGGTACCCGAGCCAAGCCGCATGATGAAGAAAATATCCAGCTGGTTCTGAACCGTCATGAAGTCCTCGCCCAGCACCCGCTGCATATGGGTCTGGACCACCCCGGCAAAGGTGAGAGTGAAGGTCATGAAGCACATGCCACCGACCATGATCCAGAACGACCACATGTTCATGATCTGGTTGTAGGGCTGGAGCCGGCGCAGCTGGGGCATGGCATAGCTGATGATGGCCATGTTGAGCATCGCGTAGGCACCGAAGAAGGCCAGGTGCCCGTGCGCCGCCGTGATCTGGGTGCCATGGGTGTAGTAGTTGACCCAGGACAGGGTATGCATGAAGCCCCAGACCCCGGCCCCGAAGAAGGAAACCACCGCGCAGCCGAGGGTCCAGAGCATGGCCGCCTTGTTCGGGTGTTCCCGGGAGCCCTTCCAGAACATGTAGAAGGCGAACATCACCATGGCGAAGAACGGAATGACCTCCATGGTGGAGAAGATGTTGCCGATGGGCTGCCAGTAGCCGGGGGTGCCCAGCCAGTAGTAGTGGTGGCCGGTGCCAAGCAGGCCGGAGAACAGCACCAGGCCCACGATCACGTACAGCCACTTTTCGATGATCTCGCGGTCCACGCCGGTCATCTTGATCAGCAGGTAGGCGAGGATGGAGGCCATGATCAGTTCCCAGACGCCCTCGACCCAGACGTGCACGATCCACCACCACCAGAGCTTGTCCTGGGCCAGGTTGTCCGGTTCGTAGAAGGCGAACATCCAGAAGATGGCCGCCAGCCACAGCCCCAGCAGCAGTACAGTGGAGACCGACGTGCGCCGGCCCTTCATGACCGTACGGGTGTTGTTGTACAGGAACATCAGGAACGAGATGGTCAGCAGGATCTTCACATAGACCGGCTGCTCCAGGTAGTGGCGGCCCCCATGGATCCCGAACTGGTAGCCGATCAGCGCCGCGGCACCGGCACCGGCGAAGATCGCGAGCTGGATGTAGGCCATGGTCGGTGAGTGGAGCTCGGTCTCGGCCTCTTCCGGCAGCAGGTAATAGGTGGCGCCGAAAAAGCCGATCAGCAGCCAGACCAGCAGCAGGTTGGTGTGGCTCATGCGCATGATGTGGAAGGGCATGGCCTCGGAAAGGAATTCGGGCATGACATAGACGGTCGACGCCATCAGCCCGAAACAGATCTGCAGCGCGAAAAGCGCCATGGCCACCGCGAAGAACGGCAGGGCCACTTTCTGGGTTTCATACTTCATCGGTTCTCTCCCTGGATGAACGGACGGAGTGGATTGCGGGCATGGTCAGCCGGACTTGTGCGGTGGCCAGTCGTGGGTGTCGATACCGTCCACCCACTTGAAGAAATCCACCAGGTGGTCCAGCTCCTGTTCGTTGAGGTTGAACTGCGGCATCTGGCGGCGCCCCGGCGCCTCGATGGGCTGGGCTTTCATCCACCCCTTGATGCCCGCCCTGGCGGCTTTCGGATTCTCGCGCCCGCCGTAGCGGTGCCAGACGTTGGACAGTTCGGGCCCGAAGTAGGCCCCTTCGCCCATGATGGTGTGGCAGTTGATGCAGGAGTGCTCCTCCCAGACCTCCTTGCCGGCGATGACGTCCTCATCCAGCTTGTCGCTGTTGGTCGAGGTGGTACTCATGTAGATATGGGTATGGATGGTCAGGCCGGCGAAGATCAGGAAGAAGATCGTCGAGCCTCCATAGAAGATGTTGCGCGCGGCGTTTCGGGTCAGTCCCTCGGACATGGGCGTGTCCTCCCGGTCATGGCTTTGGGGTCTGCACGGCGGTTCCGTGACTGGTGTGATTATCCGGGCTGACTTTAAAGATGTAAAACATATAAATCAATAATGGGGTTCTGGTGTCTGCTCATGGCGAGCCCGCCGTAGACCATTCGCATGATCCAGCTGTGAATGGAAAATCCGAGGATTGCGGCCAGCCTCTCTCTGATTTAAGATGCATATTAAATAATTCTTTGAGGTGGCGGTGCAGCATGGGACCCACAGGGAGTACCACCTAAGGGGCGCAGCCTGAACGGCCGGGAGTTTGTAATATGTCAAGGCATAACACCCCCACAGCGAACAACCGTCAAACCGAGGAGGCTGCCGTGACATCCTGTGACGCGATCAAACTGGCCGATGTAACCCATGCGAAGCTGGCAGAGCCCCTGCTGTGCCCGCGTCTGGAGCACTGCGCCATCCACCGGCACCCATTCTTCCAGGATCTGGGCGATCAGGATCTGGCCAGCCTGTGCCAGCGCAGCCGCCTGCATACTCTGGAGGCGGGAGAGATGCTTTGCCGCGAGGGGGACAGAGCGGAGCGGTTCTTCATTGTGCTTTCCGGTTCCGTGAAGCTGTTCCGGGTCACTGACCAGGGCAGCGAGCGCGTTCTGGGCAGTGCCGGCGCGGATGAGGTGCTTGCGGAGGTTGCAGCCTGCTCACCGGATGGGCGCTACCCCTGGTATGCCCAGAGCCTGGAGCCCACCCGGGTCCGCTCGTTCAGTGGTGCTCTGCTGCGGGAGATGGTGGCCGGTCGTTCCGATTACATGATGAATGTGATGCGCTACGTGGCGGCAGCCATGTCCCAGACAGTGGAGGAGCGCACCATTCTGACGGCGCAGAACGCCCGGGAGCGGCTGGTCCAGTATCTGCTCAGCCTGGTTCCGGGCGCGGACCGGCGCAACACCGGGGTGGTAGTGGAACTGCCTCTGCCCAAGGGGCTCCTGGCCTCGCAGCTGGCCATGCAGCCTGAGACCCTGTCCCGTGTGCTCAAGGAGCTGCGTAACCGCGGGCTGATCCAGGTTGCCCAGCGTCAGGTCACCCTCCTGGACAGGGCGGGACTGCAGGAATTCGTGGGATAGGCCCAGGCCTTCACCGGGAAACAGAGTGAGTTGGAGTGAATGCAGGAGACACGGATCCGGAACGATGAAGCGCAACGCCTGCGTGAGCGGCTGCTCGCGTACAGCCCGTTCCGGAGCCTGTCCCGGCGTGAGCTTGATAACCTGATCGGAGCGACGGTGCGGCTGGAAACCCGCGCCGGAGAACTGCTGTTCAGTGAGGGGCAGTCAGCCCATTACTGTGGGGTGGTCGACAGCGGCCAGATTGCCGGTGTGCGCTACACCGAGAATGGTGACGAGAAGTTCTTCTGCACCCACGGCCCCGGGCGTCTGGTGGCGCTGACGGCCGCGTTTCTCAATGGCAGTGGCTACATCATGAGTTACCGGGCGACGCTGCGCAGTCGGGTGTTCGGGGTCCCGGCGCGCCAGCTGCGAGCCCTGGCCGAGGCCAACGGTCCCTTCGCTTCCCGCCTTCTGGAACAGACCAGTGAACGGCTTCAGAGCTCCTTCAACCAGGTGGATTTCTTCACGGCCAGTTCCGCCGAACAGCGGGTGGCCGCCTTCCTGCTGCAGCTCCATGAGGAGCAGGAAAGCCGTGAGATCCGCCTGCCATGCCGCCAGAAGCAGGTGGCCCTGATGCTCGGTGTCCGTGAGGAGACAGTCTCCCGGGTGCTCAATGACTTCCGGCGCGAGGGGATCCTGGCGCCGGAGCGCAGCCCTATCGGGCTCAGGGATCTGGATTTCCTGGAGCAGCTGGTGGGCGAGCAGTACGGTGGGCTGAGATTCGGCGCACTCTGAACAGGCCGGTCTTCAGGTTCCCGGTCTGCTGTTGAGAGCCGGCGTCGGCTCGCCTTCCAGTGTCAGCGCCAGGTGCTGTCGCAGTTTCTGGGCCCGTGGTGAGGTGACATCCTCCAGGCTGTAACCGTCCAGAACCTTCAGGAACGCCCCCAGGGCCTCATCCAGCACGAACTTCAGCTGGCAGCTGGGCGTGATCACGCACTGGTTATCACATCCGAAGCATTCCGCGATTTTCAGATCCGGCTCCATGGTGCGGACCAGATCCCCCAGCATGATCCGTTCGGGCGGCAACGCCAGGCGCAGGCCACCGCCCTTGCCGCGGATGGTTTCCAGGTAGCCGTGGCGTTGCAGCTCATGGGCCACCTTCATCAGGTGGTTGCGGGAGATGCCGTAGGCATTGGCAATCTCGCGGATGGTGCCCAGCTGGCCGTCGCGCAGTGCCAGGAACATGAGCATGCGCACGGCGTAGTCGGTGTGGCGCGTCAGTCGCATCAGCCAGGCCTCCCGTCAACGCGTGGCCGCACAAGGATGCCCGTGTAGCGGAACAGGAAGAGCCCGAAGGCGATCATCCACAGCAGGGCGCTGACACTGATGCCCGTCTGCCAGGCCATGCCGCCGGCGCCGGTGACGACCCGGATCAGGGCTCCCAGGTGGATCATCACGAAAGCAGTGACCATACCGCCCGGCAGAACCAGTGTGCGACCGGTGTGGCCCAGCACCACGCGGCTGATTACGCCCAGAATGAGTCCGCCCATGGCGCCCAGGCCGGTGGCGTGGACCCAGACCGTCTCGGGTATGGCGTTAAAGCGGCTGGCTGCGAGAAGCCAGAGCGCTACTGGAATCCACAGCAGCGACAGGTGCAGGATCCACAGCAGCGGTTCACGGGCCACCCGCCATCCGCGCCAGAGCAGGATGCGGACCAGTGCCACGGTTCCGGCCACCAGTGCCAGGATGCCCGTAACCGGGTCAGGCAGCACGAGCACACTCAGGAAGGTCAGTGCCATCACGCCCAGAACCAGTTTCTCCAGCCAGGGAATGATGGTGATGCCGTCAGTAGAGAGCCCCCGGGTCCGCAGCCAGCCCATGGAGAAGTTGGGGGTGATGCGGCCTCCGATGATCAGCATCAGTGTCATGGCCATGAGCAGGGCACCGTCGAGGGCAGTGCCGCTGCCGCTGATGAGAAAGGTCGCCTGCATCAGCCAGAGCCCGAGGAGAACCAGCAGTATCGGGATCTGGCGCGGCTGGCGTGCCCGCCACACACGCAGGCCTGCATCCAGCATGAGCAGCGGCAGGAACAGCAGGTTCACGCCGACGACCAGCCATTCGGGCAGCGATTCCCCGAGCGTGATCACCAGCCTCCCCATGAGCCAGACGCCCCAGAGCCCCGCCAGCGGCCAGCCATGGGTGCGTGTGGTGCCCGTCCAGACACAGACCGCGGTCAGCAGGAAGCCGGCAATGGCGGCCTGCAGCCAGGCAAAGACCATCTCGTGCTGGTGCCAGGCCAGTGCCGGGATCGCCAGCGGCAGATCCAGCCGCCCGGTGACGGCGCCCACCCAGAGTGGGACAATCACCACGGCCTGTATGGCCAGAGACAGGAAGAAGATACGGAAGGGGTAGCTGAACAGCGTGACAGGGGACAGGCGGGGTGGCGTGTTGAGCGGTTCAGCCATCGGGTCGACTCCAGAGCCAGATCGTGACGCACAGCAGGAACGGTGGCAGCACCCAGCGCAGAAGCTCCGGCGCCGGCGAGACCACCAGCATGGTCAGGCTGATGGCGATCAGCACAGAGGCGGTCCACTTCGCCCTCCTGGGTACGGCCCGCTTTTCACGCCAGGCCCGGATGCAGGGGCCGTAGCGCGGATGGTCCAGCAGGCGCTGTTCCAGTTCCGGCCAGCCATGACTCCCCGCCCAGGCGGCCACCAGCAGGAAAGGCACCGTGGGCAGGCCTGGAAGGGCTACCCCCAGGGCGCCCAGGAGCACCGCCAGGGACGCGAGCAGGCGCCAGAACGCTTTGAAGAGCATCAGACAGTCCGTCATTGTGCTGCTGCCATATCGCATGACAGAGTCAGTGTAACCCAGTTAAGATATATTTTAAATAAATCTTAGTGTCCGGGGTCGACTATGGAGTTCTATCACATCGTCAAGGGTGTGCACATGCTGGCCGCCTATACCACCGCAGCCCTGATGCTGCTGCGCCTGGGGCTGGATGCGGCTGGTCGGCCGGGCTGGCGGGGTACACCGCTGCGCTGGGTTCCCCACCTTAATGATACCGCCCTGCTGGCCGCCGCACTGGGGCTGCTGGCCCTCAGCGGCTGGATGCCGTTCGTTCACCACTGGCTGACCGGCAAGGTGATCCTGCTGGTGGGCTATATCCTGGCCGGCAAGTGGGCACTGGACCAGACGCGGACGCCCGGGGTAAGAGTGGTAGCGGCGCTGGTGGCCCTGGGTCAGCTGGCGGCGATCTTTGCTCTGGCCATCCTGAAGCCACTTTGATCTACCTCAACTTTTCCGGACCTACCCCTATATGGGTAACTCCCTGATTATTTGGAAATAAACCTGTATGTAAAAGGCTCCTTATCTGGTTACTCTATGTCGGAAGGCCACAAAGTGCTGTGTGGCCGCTGATTGAACAGGAGCTGACGATGCTGAGTGAACACGATTACGACCCACCGCGAGCCCATAAGGCACTCGCATTTTCCACTCTTGCCTTTACCACCTGTTTTGCGGTCTGGACGATCTTTTCCGTGATCGGGGTGAAAATCAAACAGGATCTTGGACTATCCGACACGCAGTTCGGGCTCCTGGTGGCGACGCCGGTTCTGACCGGTTCCATAAGCCGGATTTTCCTTGGCATGTGGACCGAGCGCTTTGGTGGACGGCTGGTCTTCACGATCCTGATGCTGGCCACGTCCGTGGCAGTCTTCCTCCTTTCAACAGTGACAACCTATGGCCTCTTTCTGGTTGCTGCTCTGGGCATTGGTCTGGCCGGCGGCTCTTTCATCGTCGGGATTGCCTACACCTCGGAGTGGTACGACAAAAAACACCAGGGAACAGCCCTCGGCATTTTTGGAGCCGGTAACGTTGGTGCCGCTGTCACGAACTTCGGAGCGCCCTTTCTGGTCGTGGCACTTGGCTGGGAGATGACTGCCCAGGTCTATGCCGCCATTCTCGCCGGCATGGCCGTGATTTTCTGGTTCATGACGGAGAATGACCCGCGTCTCAAGCGTCGGGTCGAAGAGGGCACGCAGCCCATGCCGGTGAAGGAGCAGCTGGCTCCGCTGAAGAAGCTTCAGGTCTGGCGCTTCTCGCTCTACTACTTCTTTGTCTTTGGTGCCTTTGTGGCCCTCGCTTCATGGCTGCCGAACTACTACGTCAGCGTCTACGACCTCAGCCTGGAACAGGCAGGCATGCTCGCCGCGCTCTACGCGCTTCCGGCCTCAGTATTCAGGGCCCTGGGAGGCTGGATGTCCGACAGGATCGGCGCCCGTGCGGTGATGTACTGGACCTATGGCGTTTCCCTGCTCTGCCTCTTTGTTCTGAGCTACCCCCAGACCCGCTACGTCATCCAGGGCATTGATGGGCCCATTGAATTCGCCTTTGGCGTACCGCTGGCAGTTTTCGCACTGATTACTGTCGTGCTCGGGTTTGTCATGTCGCTCGGCAAGGCAGCAGTCTACAAGCACATCCCGGTTTACTACCCCGATCACGTGGGGTCCGTGGGCGGTCTTGTGGGGATGATCGGTGGCCTCGGTGGTTTCTTCCTGCCGATCATCTTCGGCGTACTGAATGACGTGCTGGGTGTCTGGACAAGCTGCTTCATGCTGCTCTTCCTTCTGGTGCTGGTCTCGCTGCTGTGGATGCACGGTGCCATCGTACGCATGGAGCGTCGCCGCCACCCGGAGCGTGGAGAAGAGGAAAGCGCCCGCTACCTCCCGGAAATCCAGCTTGATTACGGGCGTGAGGGCAATGCCGCAAAAAGCTGAGACAGAAGCGGGAGGCTCGACCTCCCGCGGAACCCGATTCATACAGATAGATACGGAGCCTTGTTATGGGTGAAATCAATAAGTGGGATGTGGAAGACCCAGACTTCTGGGAGTCAAAGGGTAAGAAAGTCGCCAACCGCAACCTGTGGATTTCCATCCCGAGTCTGCTGTGCGGTTTTGCGGTGTGGCTCTACTGGGGGATCATCACGGTCCAGATGGACAATCTGGGCTTCCCGATCCCCAAGGAAGAACTCTTCACACTGACGGCCATCGCTGGCCTGACCGGTGCCACACTGCGGATTCCCAGCAGCTTCTTCATCCGCATTGCGGGTGGTCGTAACACCATCTTCTTTACCACGGCCCTGCTCATGATTCCGGCCATCGGAACGGGCCTGGCCCTTCAGAGTAAGGAAACCCCGCTCTGGGTCTTCCAGATCCTGGCTTTCCTCTCTGGTATCGGCGGCGGCAACTTCGCCTCCTCCATGTCGAACATCAGCTTTTTCTTCCCCAAGAAGAAACAGGGCCTTGCCCTGGGGCTCAATGCCGGGCTGGGTAATGCCGGTGTTACGACCATGCAGATCCTGGTGCCGCTGTTCATGACCATCGGTGTCTTCGGTGGCGCTCCCATGATCCTGGAAAACGGTTCCGGCACCCTGATCGGCAAGATTCCCGCCGGCAGTGAGACCTTTATCCACAATGCCGGTTATGTCTGGTTGCTGTTCCTGATTCCGCTGGCCTTCGCGGGCTGGTTTGGTATGGACAATATCCGGACCGAGGGCGTATCGCCGAACATCGGCAGTCCGCTGAGCGCGTTTGGCAAGATCACGGGGATGCTGCTGATCGGCTTCTTCACAGCCGCCGTCGGTCTCTACATCATCCTTCCCGCCCCGGTTGGACTGGGTACCCCGGACTGGGTGAAGTGGCCGGTCATTGCGGGCATTCTGTTCACAACGGTGATGCTTCTGAAGCTGATTCCGGGTGAGATCAAGCCGAATCTCCAGCGCCAGTTCAAGATCTTCTCGAACAAGCACACCTGGATCATGAGCCTCATCTACACCATGACCTTTGGCAGCTTCATCGGCTTCTCGGCGGGCTTTGCGCTGGCGATCAAGGTCATCTTCGGCTATCAGCACATCATGGTGGATGGCGTCATGACGCATGACACGGCTAATCCTGCCGGTCCGTCCGCATTGATGTACGCCTGGATGGGCCCCTTCATCGGCGCGCTGATTCGACCTGTTGGCGGCTGGATCGCGGACAAGGTAGGGGGTGCACTGGTCACCGGCATCGTGGCGGTGGTGATGATCGCCAGCTCTCTGGGTGTGGCCTACTACATGCAGCTGGCCTATGCCTCGCAGACACCGCAGGAATTCTTCATGCCCTTCCTGCTGCTGTTCCTGCTGCTTTTTGCGGCAACTGGAATCGGTAACGGGTCGACATTCCGGACCATCGCCCAGGTATTCAACACTGAACAGGCTGGTCCGGTTCTGGGATGGACATCCGCCATAGCAGCCTATGGCGCTTTCATCATTCCCAAGGTTTTCGGGGAACAGATCAAGGCGACCACCCCGGAGAATGCGCTGTACGCCTTCGCCGTTTTCTACGCCGTCTGCCTGGTGGTGAACTGGTGGTACTATCTGGGGCCGAAAGCCGAGTACCGCAATCCGTGACGACAAAGGGGGCAGTGTTCGGGCCCCCGGAAATAGTATGGGCCTGTAAATACAGAGGAAAACTGGCTGGTTGACGGCTACAATGGCGTAAAGTCCGTGTCTCTGGTCAGGGAGCGCCACCATGAAAGCCATCATCTACAGGGCCTATGGACAACCCAATGTGCTGGAATGGGTGGATGACTGGCCGGAACCGGCAGTTGGTCCCGGCCAGGTCCAGGTGCGTGTCCGGGCAGGTGGTCTGAATCCCAAGGATGTGCTGCTGCGCAAGGGGATGTTCAGCACCTTCCTGCGATTCCTTGACCGCGAACCCCTGCCGCGGGTCAGCGGTCTGGATATGGCCGGGGAGATCTCCCGAATCGGGGACCGTGTCCGGGGCCTGGAAGTAGGGCAGCCGGTATTCGGTATGAGCAACCGTTTCCACGGTGGCGTCCATGCTGAGTACGCGGTGCTGGAGGCGGATGAGGTGGCTCCCTGTCCGGAGGGGCTGTCCTTTGCCGAGGCCTCGGCCATTCCTCTGGCCGGCCTCACCGCCCTGCAGGCGCTGCGCGACTGCGCCGGTGTCCAGCCGGGGCAGCGGGTTCTGATCAATGGCGCCAGCGGTGGCGTTGGCCACTTCGCGGTGCAGATTGCCCGCAATCTCGGTTGCCATGTCACCGCCGTGTGCAGTGAGCGTAACCTGAAGTTCGTGAGTGATCTGGGGGCGAACGAGGCTGTGGACTACCAGCAGACATCGGCCCCCGCCATTCCCGGCCCCTTTGATGCGGTGTTCGATGTCTTCGGCAATTACCGGGTCGGTGACTTCAGCGACACGCTGGTGCGGGGCGGGCGCTATGTGAACACCATTCCCAGCGGTCACAGCCTGCCTGCAGAGGGGTTGGCCCGGCTGGGTCTCCAGAAGCGCAACCGGCTTGTGATCGTGCATTCCAATCGCGCGGACCTGGACGTGCTGCGCCAGTGGGTGAATGAGGGTCGGCTCAGGGTGCACGTGGACGAGATTTATCCCTTCTATCATGCCGAGGATGCCCACCGTCACATTGAAACCCGGCATACCCGGGGCAAGGTAGCGATGGAGGCGACCTGCTGAGTGGCCATGACTGAGATACGTGAAGCAGCGACCCTGGTGCTGGCGCGTGATGGCGCCGGTGGCCCGGAGGTACTGCTGTTGCGTCGTACCAGGGACGCGGTCTTCCTGCCGGGGTTCGATGTGTTTCCGGGCGGGGCGGTCAGTGATCTGGATGGGGCCTTGGTGGATCGCACCACAGCGCTCAGGGAGTGCTTTGAGGAAGCGGGCGTTCTGGTGGTCCGGGACGATGCCGGAGGGCTGACCACGCATACAGTGCCGGAGCTCGATGAACGGCGGCGGCTGGATGCCGGCGAGCAGTCGCTGGCCGATTACTGCGGGCGCGCCGGGCTGACGCCCGCCGCTGATGGACTCTTCTATCTGGGGCGTTGGATCACGCCCCCAGGGCCCCCGCGGCGTTTTGATACCCGCTTTTTCCTGGCGCCAGTGCCGGCGGGACAGACCGCCTGGCCGGATGGTACGGAAACCACCGAGGCCTTCTGGCTGACACCGGAGCAGGCTCTGGAGGAGCATGGCCGTGGTGAGCGCCTGCTGGTGCCTCCGACACTGGGCACGCTGAGGCAGATCCGGGGATTCCGGAGCGTTGCCGATCTGGTTGCATCAATGGCGTATCTGGTTCCCTATGAAGCGCCGGCAGAGGACTGGCCGATCCGCAATAGCAGCCTGGCTGCCGGAGCGGCAGGATACGACGAGGCCCGTTTCCTGGACCCCGCAGCCGGTGGGCACACGACCGGACGCATCGAACCGGGCGAGGCGGTTGCGATCACTCCGGCCATCACCCGCCTGACTGCTCCCAACCCGGGTGTCATGACAGGGCCGGGCACGAACACCTACATCCTGCGTACGGACGAGGAGATGCTGGTGGTGGATCCGGGGCCGGATGATGGCGCTCATGTCGAGGCCATCCTCGCTGCCACCGGGGGGCGTATCGACCGCATACTGCTCACCCACACGCATCTGGATCACACACCGGCCAGCCATCGGCTGCGCGAACGCACTGGCGCCCGGCTGGTGTTCCGGCGCCCTGCAGGAGGCCTGGCGCATCACGACTACGATCTTGCGCCGGATCATGAGCCAGCAGACGGGGATTACCTGGTACCGGGGCTGAGGGTGCTGAGTACACCCGGGCATGCTGCTAATCATCTGGCGTTCCTGTGGGAACCGGATGGGCTACTGCTGGCCGGGGATCTGGTGATGCAGTCCTCCACAGTGGTCATTGACCCGCCGGACGGGCATCTGGGGGATTATCTGGCCACGCTGCGGCGTCTTCTGGATGAGCCGGTGGCGCATCTGCTGCCGGGGCATGGCCAGCTGATGGCCGATCCCTGGGCGGTGTTCGATTATCTGATCACCCACCGCCATCGCCGCGAGCACAAGGTTCTGGACTGCCTGGCCGAGGCGCCGGAAGGTATTGAGACGGAAGCATTGCTGCCCCGGGTCTATGACGACGTGCCGGCGGCTATCCATCCGGTGGCTGCGCGCTCACTGGAAGCCCACCTGGAGAAACTGGTGGATGAGGGGCGGGTTCAGCGGTCGGGATACGGGGTTCGGCTCGTGAGCTGAGATCAGCCGGCGGGCTGTTCACGGTCGCTGGCGATTATGACACAGTCACGGCCTCTCTCCTTGGCCTGATAGAGCGCATCATCCGCACGCTTCAGCCAGTCCTCCCAGCTTTCATCCGCTCCCAGGTGAGCCGCGCCAAAGGAGGCGGTGACGGGGCCATCGGGACTTCTCAGGGTGGACCGGATCTTCTGGCGCAGGCCCTGGACCACGGCGCTCATGCCGTCAGAGTCCACGCCCGGCATGAGCAGCACGAATTCTTCGCCGCCAAAGCGGAACAGCTGATCGCTCTGGCGGGTATTGCGTTCCACCATCCTGGCCAGGTTGACCAGGATCTCGTCACCCAGGCCATGGCCGTGCTTGTCGTTGATGGCCTTGAAGTGGTCCAGGTCCAGCATGACCAGGGCATAGGGGGTTTCGGTGCGGCTGGCGGTGGAGGCGGCCAGCTGCAGGGCATCGTCCATGGAGCGGCGGTTGCGTATGCCGGTGAGCGGGTCGCGGCGGGCCAGAACGGCCATTTCCTTGCGTTGCTGCTGGTTACGGATCGCGAAGATGAAGGCGCAGGCGCTGACCACCGTGGCCGTGGCAAAGTAGGCCCACAGGCTCTCTCCCGAGGGCAGGGAGGTGCCATGGATGATGATGGCCACGACCATGGCGGTATTGAGACTGATGGCGATGATCGGCCGTGTAAGGAAGAAGCTTGCCACCAGTATAGGGTAGCTCCAGAGGTGCCCCACTTCCGGCAGAATGGAGCCGATGACCGCCCCCGCAACACAGCAGAAGACCGCCAGCGCGAACCCCGTCCTCTCCGTATCGCCGGACAGCCACGCATAGATCACGCTGCTGAGGATGCCGAAGGAAATCAGTGAATCGGCAGCGCCGGCGAGGTAATTGGTTTCCAGGAACCGGTAGACGCCAAAAGGAATAATGCCGAACAGGGCGGCCGCGCCCAGCAGCGTAATGATCGAGAGCTGGAAATCAGTGCGCAGTCGCCTTGTGGCAACGGCAAGCGCGGGTTCGGCTAGGCTCGCGTCCCTGACGGGTCTGTTCTTGTCATTATCGGACACGTGATTGACTCATCAGGTCTCAGGGGACTGGCTGTAACTATAGGCGGGTTTATTGTCCCCATCAAGGACAGCCCTGAGATGGCGTTCAATCGCATACACATGCGGATCATCAACGCCCATGGCCCGCAGCGCTTCCGCCAGTTCGAGCACATAGTCGCTGTTGGGTCCGCTGGGCCCTTCGGAAGCGGCTACGTGCCGTGCAATGGCGGCTTCTGTAGCCGGCCCCAGCCAGGCGGCATTGTCTTCGGTGGCGATGTAGACAAGGCCCTCCGCGTCGCTGCCATCGTCCAGCCTGAGAGAGCGGATCAGGCGCAGATAGCCATTTTTCTCGCGTACATCCAGCTGTTCAAAAACATCCGGTGTCACCCGGTATGCCAGGCCAGTGCAGGAGGCCTGGGCATCGGCAATCAGGGTTGCGACGCGCCCGGGGCTGTCGGGGGTGCCGCGGTGGTCGTGGGAGCCCTGCCAGAAACGTCGCTTCCAGCCCTGGATGGTGGCCGGCCGCGTCTCGATATAGTCAAAGCCCGCCTTGTAGATCAGTGACCCGTACCCGAAAAGCCATACGGGGCGGCCGTCCTGCGGAAGCTGATCCGTGTTGCGGTTAAGGGATATCGTGTTGGCACTCATAACGCCGCCATACTACGGTATGGCGCTCAGAACGGCCACCACCAGTGGCCGTCGCCTTCCTGTGCGGCCAGCCTCTGCTGCCGTTCCCTTTCAAGCTGGCGGAGTTTGCGATCCGTCTCCAGTGGCCGGGAAGGCCCGCCGCCCCAGGGCCAGTACCAGGGAGCGGGCTCGTAATGGCCCTGCTCCTTCATGCGTTCGACCTCCTCTTTACGCTTTTCCATAAGTGCCTTGCGTCGGCGTTGGTAATCCGCCTCGCGGTTGTCCGCCACAATGGAGGTGCCGGCATGGTTGGTGGCGAGCAGCACGCTCTCCATGAAGCGGGTCCGGCGCAGTTCCTTCATTGCGGCTTCCTGCGTAACAAGCCGTGCGGCACCACGGCTCAGGGGATGATCATCGGGCAGGCGCGGGTCCATGGAGTCGGTTTCGCTGACCTCGGAGTAGCGCAGGAAGTAGATCTCGCCCGCCTCCATTGTCAGTTCGGCATCCAAAAGATGGGAGAAGCGGAACCCGATGCCTTCAATCCCGAAGAAGGGGCGGCTCATGTCCAGCTCGCGGGTGCCGGGGAGGATTTCCAGCCAGGTGTAGCCGCCGCTGCGCAGGTTCACGTAGTGGTGGCCGTCCACGTAGAAGCTGGGCGCCATGAGCTCCTGGTCGCCCCACTCCGACTGTGGGCGGTAGACATAGAGCAGGGCGTGGTTGTTGCTGTCCCATTTGTGTTTGGGCACGGGACGGAAGCGCTCACCGTCCACATCCCGCAGGAAGGCGCCGGCATCATGGCCGATGGACTGGTGGACCGTACAGCCGCCAAGGCTGAGCAGGGCGATCAGCAGACAAAGGATGCAGGCGCGGGTGTTCATTCCCATGGCAGTCACTCGTGGTGTCCCAGTTCCGGCCAGCAAGGTTACCACCCACGGCAAGCGTGGATCTGAGAGGTGATGCAAGACTTTGGATTCCAGTGGGGCCCGTCATTCAGGTCAGGGAAATCGCCCGGATAGATAGGGTGCTATGGGTTGCCTTCTGTTAAGCTTTCGCGCGGATCGTTTGCCAAGCGGTACAACAAGAAAACAGCCGGGAAGCCTGACCATGACTGACCAATGGAAACGACCGCGGGTGCTGGTGGCACTGGCGGTCCTCGCCGTGGCCCTGATCATAATGCGTGCCTGGGCCAGCACACAGACCAGCGCGGACGCCAATGACCAACGGTTGCTGCCCGTCAGCACCAGTACGCCCGAGGCGGTGGACAGCTTCCCGCAGGTGACCCGCCACACCGGGCTCGTGGAGCCGCGGCGGGCCAGCACCCTGGCTTTCGAGCCGGAAGGGCGGGTTGCCCGCATCGAGGTCCGGGAAGGGGATGCTGTCACCCAGGGGCAGGTGCTCGCGGTTCTGGATGATCGCCGCCTCAGGGCCTCGCTGAAGGAGGTGGAAGGCGAGATCGCCGCCACCCGGGCCAGCCTGGATCTGGCCCGCCAGGAGGAGGAGCGCCAGCGCAACCTCCGCCGTGATGGCGCCAGTACCCAGCGTGATGTGGATCGGGCCGAGGCGGAACGCCGGCGCCTGGAAGGCCAGCTCCAGGGGCTTGAGGGGCGTCGCGACCGGGTTCAGGCCAATCTGGATGACGCACGCCTCAGGGCGCCGTTCGATGGCGTTGTGGCCCGCCGGATGGTGGATCAGGGCGATCTGGTCACGACCGGCACGCCGGCCTTCCGGGTGCTGGACCCCGAGAGCCTGGAGGCCCGCATTGGTATGCCGGCAGGTACGGCAGCGGCCTACAGCAGCGGTGACCGTGTCTCGCTGAGGGTGGGTGACCAATCGCTGGAAGGTACCGTGATCGAGCGGCTTCCGGAGCTGGATCCGGCGAGGCGCACACGCACCCTGCGCGTGGCACTGGATGCTGGCGCCCCGGTTGTTCCGGGGCAGATCGCCCATCTACGCCATGCCACCGAGGTGTCGCAAAGCGGCCATGTCCTGCCTGAATCCGCGCTGACCCGGGCCCGTTCCGGCCTCTGGGCCGTACTGGTCCTGGAACCGGATGGGGAGGAAGCGCACCGGATCAGGCGCGTGAACGTGGAATGGCTCTACAGCCACGATGGGCGGGTTCTGGTCCGCGGCCCACTCGAAGCGGGCATGGACGTGATCGATGGCGGTACCCACCGGGTTGTGCCGGGCCAGCGTGTGCGCATTGCGGAAGAGGGTGGCGACGGTGATTGAACGGCTGCTGTTCAACCGCCGCCTGCTGGTGATGGCGGTGGGGCTGTTGATTGTCTCGGGGCTGGCGGCCATCCAGACCCTGCCACGCCTCGAGGATCCACGCATCACGGCGCGTAATGCACGGGTGCTCACCACCTTCCCGGGAGCGGACCCGAAACAGGTCGAGGCGCTGGTCACGCAGACGCTTGAAGACGAGATCCGTACCCTCAAGGAGGTCAAGGTGCTCTCGTCCGCCTCCCGACAGGGGGTCTCCAGCATCGCGATTGAGCTCCTCGAGGAGGTGACGGAGGTCGAACCCGTCTGGAGCCGGGTGCGGGACAAGCTGGCGGATGCCCGTCCGGACCTGCCGGACCAGGCATCACGACCGCGTCTGATTGATGACCGCTTCTACGCCTTCTCCATGGTGATCGCGTTGACGCGTGAGGATCCGGGCATCAGCCACAACGCCCTGGGGCGCCACGCGGAGCGCCTGGAGGAGCGGTTCCGGGCCATGCCGGGCACCGACTATACCAACCTGTTCGGTCGCGCCGCCGAGGTGATCCGCCTGCACGCGGACCCGGCCGAGCTGGCGCAGCTCGGGCTGTCCGCAGAAGACATGGCCCGGCGGGTGGCCGGCTCCGATGCCCGTCGTCCCGCGGGTGTTCTGGACAACGGCGAGTCGCGCCGGGCGGTGACGCTGCGGGGGGATTTCGCGGACCTGGAGCGGGTCCGGGATGTCACCATCAGCATCGACGAGGGCCAGCGCCTGAAAGTGGGCGACCTGGCGGACGTGGAGCGGGGCGTGGCCGACCCGCCGGAACAGCACGCGCTGCTCAATGGCGAGGAAACCATCCTGGTGGGCGCCCGCATGGCCGGTGGTGGCCGTATCGACAGCTGGTCGCAGCAGGCCAGGAGCGTCCTGGATGAGATGCGGGCGGAACTGCCGGACGGGATCGAGACCCGGGTTCTTTTCGACCAGAGCCTCTATACCCAGGAGCGGCTGGAAGGCGTTGTCGGCAGCCTCCTGATGGGGCTGGTCATCGTTGTGGCCCTGCTGTTCCTGACCCTGGGCTGGCGCGGGGCGGCCGCCGTGGGGCTGGCCATTCCCGCGACCATGCTGCTGGTGCTGAGCCTGTTCCGGGTCTTCGGAGTCAATATCCACCAGATCAGCATCACGGGCATTATCGTGGCGATCGGGTTGATCGTGGACAACGCCATTGTGGTGACCAACGCCCTGCGTGAGCGCCTTGGCCAGGGGGATTCCCACACTGAGGCCGTCCGCCGGACGCTGCGCCACTTCGCTGGTCCGCTGTTGGCTAGCACGCTCACCACCATCCTGGCGTTCATGCCGATTGTGCTTATGCCTGGCGGCGCGGGCGAGTTCGTGGGGCCGCTGGCCATTGCGGTGATCTTGGCGCTGATCAGCTCCTACCTGGTGGCGCTGCTGGTGATTCCCGCCATGAGCCCCCTGCTTCTGACCGGGCTGACATCCGCCTCCGCCTCGGGGCCGGGGCGGGCCATGGGCTGGCTGCGTTCCTTCATCGGGATCACACTGCGGCGCCCCGTCATTGCCATAGGCCTGACACTGCTGCTGCCCATCAGCGGCGCCGTGATACTGCCGATGCTGCCGATCAGCTTCTTTCCAGCGGCGGACCGGGACCAGTTCCATATCCAGGTCCGCCTTGAACCCGGCGCCTCGGTGGATCGCGCCCGGAACGTCGCGCAGCGTATGACCCCGGTCATCCGGGATGTTGAAGGGGTGCAGGACGTCTGGATGGTCGCGGGCGGCAACGCGCCCAAGGTCTATTACAACCTGGTGGGGCGTGAGGACAGCAATCCCGCCTTTATCCAGGCCATTGTGGATACTGCCGGGGCAGAGCGGACGATCCCGGCGATCCGGACGCTGCAGAAACGGCTTGATGAGGCCTTCCCTGACGCCCAGACGCTGGTGCGGCGTTATGAACAGGGCCCGCCGGTGGCGGCACCCCTGGAGTTGCGCCTCTATGGCCCGGAACTGCCGGTGCTGGCGGATCTGGGCGAGCGCATCGCCGGTTTCATGCACGCTCTGCCGGAAGTGACCCATGTGCATACCCTGGTCAACCGGGACCAGCCCCGGATTGAGCTGACTCCGGACCAGGAGGAGATCGCGGCGCTGGGACTGGACGCGGAGCGGGTGGCTGGCCAGCTCAACGCCCTTCTCAGCGGGCGTGATGGTGGCTTCATGCTGGAGGAAACGGAACAGATGCCGGTCCAGGTGCGCTACCCGGAGCCCTGGCGCAGTCAGAGCAGTATGCTCGGCAGTGCCCTGATCCGCGGCGGCGAGGGCCGGGGTGGTATCCCGGTGTCGGCCCTGGCGGAGCAGGAGCTGACGCCGTCCTGGCGGCGCATCCAGCGCCGCCAGGGCGAACGGGTCCAGCTCGTCCGTGGGTACCTTAAGGTTGGGGAACTGGCGCCTACGGTGATGCGGCGCCTTAAAGGCAAACTGGAGGCGGAGCTGGATCTGCCTCCCGGGTACCGGCTGGAAACCGGTGGCGAGGCCGAGGAGCGCAACGAGGCCGTCACCCGGCTTCTGAGCTCCGTCGCCATCCTTGTGTTGATGATGGTCGCGGCGGTGGCCCTGACCTTCAATTCCTTCCGGCGGGCGGGGATTGTCTTCTTCAGCGGCGCTCAGGCCTTTGGCCTGGGCCTGCTGGCTCTCGCCCTGGCCGGGCACCCCTTCGGTTTCATCATCATCGTGGGGATCATGGGGCTGGTGGGAGTGGCCATCAACGCCACGATCATCATGATCGCCGCCCTGGACGACGATGACCACGCGCGGGACGGTGATGCCGCCGCCATGGTCGACGTGATCACAGGGCCTACGTTCCGCCACATCGGCTCCACCACCATGACCACCTTTGGTGGTCTGGTGCCCCTGATGGTGGCCGGCGGCACCCTCTGGCCGCCGTTTGCCCAGACCTTTGGCGTGGGGCTGCTGCTGGCGACGGTGATCGCCCTGGTGGTGACACCGGCCGCCTACCGGCTGGCCTGCACGCCGGCCCGGTAAACGGGCATAAAAAAGGGGGCTCCGCAGAGCCCCCCTTCTGATCCCGATGGATCGATGCTGGCTTACTTGGCCGCTTCGCGCGCCGCCTTCAGCCACTTGTCGACCATGTCGCGGTTCTGATCGATCCACTCAGCGGCCAGGGGCCGGACTTCGTCGTCGTCCAGGTCCTGCTCGCTCATCTTGCCGTCAACCTGACTGATCCACTTCAGCGGTACTTCTGCCTGACGGAACAGTTCCTCAGCGGCCGGGTTCTCCTTGAGGAAGTTGTTGTTGGCGGCAACCTGGATGTCAGCCGCAACGAAGCCCATCTGGATGGGATCGGTTACGGCGCCGGTGATGCCGGAAGCTTTTTCGTTCTCGCTTTCGACAATGCCGGGCGCGTTGACCCACATAACGTCCTCACCCGGTACCAGCTTGAGGATCCAGGCGCTGGGGCCCCAGGTCATGTACAGGGTCGGGTTGCCCTGTTCGATCTGGGACATGGCTTCCGTGAAGTTCGCGGAATAGCCGGCATCCACGTGGTCGATGCGGTCGCCCAGTTCGAACTTGTCGATCATGGCGTTGATGCCTTCGTGGCAACCCCAGCCGGGCGGGCAGCCGTAGAGCTCGGCCTTGCCGTCGTTGTCGTGGTCAAAGGCATTGCGGATCTCTTCGTTTTCCACGATGTCCATGATGCCTGTGATGTCGTACTTCTCAACGGCTTCCTTGTTCACCAGGTAGCCCTGGATGCCGCAGCCCTTGCACAGCGGATCAAAGATCGTGCCCTTGTCATCCCAGTTGTCGGGCAGCTGCGGGTTGTGCAGCGGGAACCAGCCGTTGGGCCAGTAGTCTACGTCGCCCTCGCTCATGGCCAGGTAGGCCACCGGGTTCTGGAGGGAAATCGGATCCTGGACGTCGTAGCCCAGCTCGGTCAGCAGTTCCGCATAGACCCAGCTCACCGGAATGGCGGAGGTCCATGTAGCCACAGCCGGCTGGACGCTTACGCCCTCACCGGGCATGGACTTGTGATCGTCGGCCTGGGCACTGAGCGCCAGAGAGCCCACCAGGGCCAGCGCCAGCGCTTTCAGCGAAATGGATTTCAGGCGTTTCATAATACGTTCCTCCGTATTGCTCTTATTTAACTCACATCGCTGTGAGCTGTGTCGTCCCACGGATGCCGGCGGCATCCGCGCTTCACAGATGGTTGTCAGTCATCACTGCTGGCCCGGCTGCCCGGGGCCTTCTCACCCAGACCCTGGGTGATCCGGTCGAGCACCATGGCCAGCAGCACAATTCCAAGCCCGCCAACAAAGGCCTGGCCGATATCAAGCCGGTTCAGCCCCTGGAACACCAGCAGGCCAAGGCCACCGGCACCGATGATGGCCGCGATCACCACCATCGACAGCGCCAGCATGATGGTCTGGTTCAGGCCCGCCATGATGGTGGGCATGGCCAGCGGTACCTGGACCTTCCACAGGATCTGGCGCGGCGTGGAGCCGAAGGCGGTGGCCGCTTCCGTATACTGGCCGGGCACCTGGCGGATGCCCAGGTTGGTCAGCCGGATCGTGGGCGGCATGGCGAAGATGATGGTTGCGATCAGTCCGGGCACGTTGCCGATACTGAACAGCATCACCGCCGGCACCAGGTAAACGAAGGGCGGGGTGGTCTGCATGATGTCCAGTATTGGTCGCACCAGGGTGTAGGTCATGTCCCTGCGCGAGCAGAGAATGCCTATGGGCACCCCTATGACGAGACAGAACAGCACCGAGGTGATCACCAGCGAGAGAGTGGTCATCAGCTCGTCCCAGACGCCCATGAAGCCGATGAAGGCGAAGGCGATCACGGCGAATACGCCCACTTTCCAGGAGGCGGAACGCCAGGCGATGAGGAAAAGGCCGGCCAGGATCACCAGGGGCGGCGCAGAGTTCAGGACCCACTGAACCGCTTCCATAACGGTCTCAACCGGCGGGCTGATCCAGGTCCGGAAGAAGTCCCGGAAGGTGTTCACCAGCCAGTCAACAAACCAGGTGATCCAGTCATCAACTGGCAGGTCAATCAGTTCGAACGGGTTGCCCAGGGAACCGCTGAGCATCGGGATCAGGTCGTTCATGATGGTGGCCTCAGTCGTCCTGTGCGTAACCGTGTTTCTCGAGAATGCCGTGGATCAGCTCCGGTTCGTCGATGATGCCCTTCAGGCGCCCTTCGGCGTCCTGGACGATGACCGGAAGTTCCGAGTAGGCACGCCCGCGCAGCACCCGTTTGAGAATGGTGTCCGTGGTGCAGTGGACGGCGGCGTCCGTGTGGCGTTCGGGGGCGCCGCCGGATTCGGTGATCTTCTCCTCGAGCTCATGGAGCGCTACGTCATTACCTTCGCAGCGCATCTTCGCGAGGTGGCCATTGGTATCCACATGGAACTCGACATCGGTGTAACCGGTACGGTTCCAGATCTGGTTGCCGGCTTCTTCGCCCACTCTGTTGAAGTAGCGGTCGCTGAACGGCAGGGCGACGGTTTCCGCCGTGATGACGCCGGTCGGGTCGGCATGCTCGACAAACTTGGCCACGTACTCGGTTTTCGGGTTGACCAGAATCTCTTCCGGATTACCGACCTGCACGATTTTGCCCGCATCCATGATGGCGATGTGATCGCCGATGCGCATGGCCTCGTCCAGGTCGTGGGTGATGAACAGAATGGTGCGGCCCAGTTCCTGCTGGATGCGAATCAGCTCATCCTGCATCTGGACCTTGATCAGCGGGTCCAGCGCGGAGAAGGGTTCGTCCATCAGCAGGATGTTGGCTTCGGTGGCCACGGCGCGGGCCAGGCCCACGCGCTGCTGCATGCCGCCGGAGAGCTCATCCGGGTAGTGGTTTTCCCAGCCACCCAGTCCGACCATCTCCAGGTACTTCTTTCCCAGTTCCTCGCGCTCGGCCTTGTCGCGGCCCTGAACCTCAAGCCCATAGACCACGTTCGCAAGAACCGTCTTATGCGGGAAAAGCGCGAAATGCTGGAAGACCATGCTCAGATGCTGGGAGCGGACACGCCTCAGTGTCGGGCCGTCCATGGTGGCGATATCCATCTCGCCATGTTCCGGGTCGTTGAGAATGATCTTGCCGAAAGTGGGCTCGATGAGACGGTTGATGCAGCGGATGAGGGTGGATTTGCCACTGCCGGAAAGGCCCATGATGCAGAAGACCTCGCCGGCGCCAACTTCAAAGCTGGCGTTGTTGACCCCGACTACATGCCCGGTCTCGGACTGGATTTCATCTTTGGATTTGCCCTGTTCCAGCAGAGATTTCACGGATTCCGGGTTGGGTCCGAATACTTTGGTGACGCCTTCAGCCCGTATCACTGCAATAATACCTCGTGGTCTGATTAGATAGAGACGTTAAGAAAGCGGCGTGCGGAAGGATTACTGATGCTTAACCGCTCAGTCATGGTGTACGAAATTATACGTATTCGGATCAGAGGTCAAACAGGAGAGCTCCCGTGTCACAGGATTTTGAATCTCTCAAAGCCCGCCACAGAGGCATTCGCGACAACCTTCCGGATGCTCTGGACCTGCGCGTTCACCGTGCCCTGAGCTGGTTGCAGAGGGCGGAAATCTGTGATGACGAGGATGGTCGCTTCATCTTCCTCTGGATTGCCTTCAACGCCGCCTATGCCCAGGAGATGCGGCTGGAGGAGCCAATGCCGGAGCAGAAGGTCCTGCGTGAGTTCCTCGAGCGGCTGGTGGCGCTGGACGTCGAGAAGCGCCTCTCGGGAGTGGTCTGGACGGCCTTCCCCAATGCCATCCGGATGCTGCTGAACAACCAGTATGTGTTCCAGCCCTACTGGGACTGCCAGAACGGGCGCCGGCCCCGCGGGGAGTGGCAGGGGCTGTTCGAGCGCGCCAAGGTGACCGCCTCCCGGGCCCTGGGCTCGGATGACACCGCCCGGGTTCTGGGCCTGGTGTTCTCGCGACTCTATACCCTGCGCAACCAGATGATGCATGGAGGCTCCACCTGGAACAGTTCCGTCAACCGGGAGCAGGTGCGGGACGGGGCCAACATCCTCGAGCAGCTGGTGCCCGTGATCATCGACACCCTGATGGGGCATCCGGAGGTGGACTGGGGCGAGCCGGGCTACCCGGTCGTGGCCTCAGGCGCCTGATTCCGGCCCAAGCAGGGCCTCGATACGCCGGCGCAGCTCCGGCAGCAGTTCCGCCTCAAACCAGGGGTTGTTCCGGATCCAGGCATTGTTGCGCCAGGAGGGGTGGGGCATGGGCAGAACCGCCGGCTCGTTGTCTTCCTCAAGGATGGCCCGCCAGTTGGCCACGGTCGCGGTCAGTGTCTTCTCGCGGTGACGCTTCGGCAGGTGGTAACGCTGTGAGTACTGGCCGATGACCAGGATCAGCGAAAGATTCGGAAGGGCCGCGAACACGGATTCATGCCAGGTTTCCGCGCATTCGCGCCGTGGCGGCAGGTCGCCGCCCTTGCTGTCATAGCCGGGGAAGCAGAAGCCCATGGGAACGATGGCGAACTGTTCCGGGTCGTAGAAGCGCTCCTCGGAGACCGCCAGCCATTCCCTGAGTCGCACACCTGATGGGTCGTAGAACGGCAGGCCCTTCTGGTGGGCCTTGTTCCCCGGTGCCTGGCTGGCGATGCAGACCCGGGCGCCGGTGCCTGCCTGCATCACGGGACTGGGTTCGTGGGGCAGCGGCGGGCCGTGCCGGGGGCAGTCGCGGCACACGCGGCATTGCCTGATCCGTTGGGTAAGCTCTTCTATCGGCAGGCTTTTTTCTCCCATTTCAGTTCTGTAATACCTCTTGAAACGTCTCGCCCGATTCTTTTGAAATCCGGCCGCCGGGAATCGATTCCCCCGGCCAGCAGGTTATCCGATTCCGAAACAGGGAGACCACCGGATGATTGAAGTCGAGCACCTGACGAGACAGTACGGGGCGCTGACGGCGGTCCGGGATGTGGGGTTCCGGATCGAGCGCGGCGAAGTGGTCGGGCTGCTGGGGCCCAATGGGGCCGGTAAGACCACCATCATGAAGATGATGACCGGCGCGCTGGAGCCGACCTCGGGAACCGTAAGGTTGGACGACCTCGTCATGGGTCAGGACACCGCCGCCATCCAGCAGCGCATCGGCTATCTGCCGGAGAACTGCCCGCTCTGGCCCGAGATGACGGTCATCGACTACCTGGCGTACATGGCTGAACTGCGCCGTATACCGCCTGAGCAACGCGACCGGGCGATTGCCAGGGCCATCCGCCGCACGGATCTGGCCGAGAAAGCCGGGGACCGTATCGACACCCTTTCCCGGGGCTATCAGCAGCGCGTTGGCGTGGCCCAGGCGCTGCTCCATGAACCGGAACTGCTGATCCTCGACGAGCCCACCAACGGGCTGGACCCCGCCCAGATCCACCAGATGCGCGACCTGATCCGGGACCTGGCCCAGGACGCCACCGTCATCCTTTCCACCCATGTGCTGCAGGAAGTGCAGGCCGTCTGCGAGCGGGTGCTGATCATGCGCAGCGGCAGCCTGGCCGTGGATGAAAAGCTGGCGGATCTCACCGCGTCCGAGGGCGTGGACATGGTGATTTCCGGCAGTGGTAATCCTGCTGCCGTCCTCGAATCCGTGTCCGGCGTGACGGAGGTCATCGATAGGGGAGTCGATCATCAGGGTCACCGCTATCGGCTCTCCGGAACGGACGAGGCCGTGCCGGCCGCCGTTAACGCCCTGGTGGGCGTCGGCTTCAGTGTGCACGCCGTCGAGCCCCGTCGGCGGGATCTGGAAACCCTGTTCGAGAGCGTGATCCAGGAGGCTTCCCATGCGTGAGACCTTCCAGGTGTGTCGAAAGGAATTCCGCAGCTTCTTCGCCTCGCCGGCGGCCTACCTGCTCCTGGGCGTGTTCCTGGTGGCCGTCCACTTCATCTTCTTCTGGGGCGAGGCCTTCTTTGCCCGCGATACCGCCGACCTCCGTCCCCTGTTCGAGTGGTTCCCTCTGCTGCTGATCTTCCTGGTTGCCGCGCTGACCATGCGCAGCTGGTCCGAGGAACGCCGTTCCGGCACGCTCCAGACCCTGCTGACGGTGCCGGTGAGCCCCGGCAGCCTGATCGCGGGCAAGCTGCTGGCGGGGCTGGCCCTGCTCATTGTGGGCCTTGGCCTGACGCTGCCCCTGCCGATCACGGTCTCCCTGCTCGGCCCGCTGGACTGGGGCCCTGTAATCGGTGGCTATGTGGCGACGCTCTTCCTGGGGCTGGCCTACCTGGCCATTGGCCTGTGCATGAGCAGCCTGACCAGCAACGCCGTGATCGCGCTCATCCTGACCACCGCCACCTGCGGCGTGCTCTACGTCATCGGGGCGCCGGTGATCACCGGCCTGTTCGGGTACGGCATCGGCCACTGGCTGGAACACTTCGGCACCGGCAGCCGCTTTGATGACATCACCCGGGGCGTGCTCGATATCCGGGACCTGTTCTATTACCTCACCATTGCCGGGGTCTTCCTGGCCCTCAACCGGCTGTCTCTGGAGCGGCTGCGCTGGGCCGGCAACCCCCGCAACCGCAACCACCGGCTCTGGGGTGCGGCCACGTTGCTGGTGCTGGCGAACCTCCTGCTGGTGAACGTCTGGCTGGCGCCGGTCAACAACCTGCGGGTGGACCTGACCGAGGGCAACCGCTACACCCTCTCCGCCACCACGCTGGAGAGCGTGCAACGCCTGCAGGAGCCGGTGACCATCCGCGCCTACTTCTCGGACAAGACCCATCCCATGCTGTTACCGCTGGTGCCACGGCTCCGGGACCTGCTGAACGAATACGCGGTGATGACCGACCGGCGGGTGCGCGTCCGCGTGGTGGACCCGACCGAGAACAAGGAAGCCGAGAAGCGCGCGGCCAGCCGTTACGGCGTGGAGCCGGTGCCCTTCCAGACCAGCAGCCGTTACGAGTCCTCGGTGGTCAACGCCTACTTCAACGTGGTGATCGAGTACGGCAACCAGCATGAAACCCTGGGCTTCCGGGACCTGATCCGCGTCGAGCGGAGCACGGGCAGCGGGATCGATGTGGCGTTGAACAACCCGGAATACGAGATCACCCGCGCCATCCGGAAGCTCGCCGGCAAGTACGCGGCCGGGGGCAATCTGCTGGCCCGGCTGGACGGCGACACCAGGCTGACCGCCTATGCCTCGTCCGCGGATCAGTTGCCTGAGCCCCTGGCCAAACTCCGGGGGAATCTGGGTGGCCTGTTCGAGACCCTGGGTCAGGAATCGAACGGTGGGCTGGCCACCGAGGTCGTGACGCCGGACCCGAAGGTTGAGAGCCGCCTCACCGGCGAACTGGGACTGAAACCCCTGGTAGCCGGGCTCAATGACCCCAACCCGTTCTGGTTCCACCTGCTCCTGGAGCGTGGCGACCAGCGGGTTGAAGTGACGCTGCCGGACAAGCTCACCAAGGCCGCCCTGCGGCGTAACATCGAGGCGGCGCTCAAGCGCGTGACCCCGGGTGCCCTGGAGACGGTTACGCTGGTGACCCCGAACGAGCAGGGCCGGCGCCGTCGCCGGAGGGCGGCTGCCATGGGGCCGCGTTTCAGTCGCCTGAATAATGCCCTGTCCGAATCCCGGCAGGTGGAGACCAGCCAGCTCAGTAACGGCCGGGTGCCGCCGCAGACGGACCTGCTGATGGTGATGGCCCCGGAGACCCTGAGCGACAAGCAGCTGTTCGCCGTGGACCAGTTCCTGATGCGGGGCGGCAACGTTGTGATGGCGACTTCGCCCTATCAGGTCACGGTCGGCCGGTCACTGCGGGCCAGCCGGCATGATTCCGGCGTCAGCCAGTGGCTGAAGCACCATGGCCTGACTGTAAGAGAAAGGTTGGTAGCTGATGGGCGCAACGCGACCGTCCCGCTGCCGGTGACCCGGACGGTTTCCGGCCGCCGGTTCCGCGAGATCCAGATGCAGCCCTATCCCTTCGCGCCGGACCTGCGCGGAAACCAGCTCAACCCGGAGTCGCCCATCACGGCCTCGATGAACCAACTCACCATGACCTGGGCCTCGCCCATCAGGGTGGATTCCGAAGCCAACAGCGACCGGGCGGTGACGGAGCTGCTGCACAGTTCCAGCCAGACGTGGCTGCAGCGGAAAGCCCAAGTGCTGCCGGACTTCCAGACCTACCCTGAGACCGGCTTTGCGCAGTCTGACCAGGCAGGCGCGCAGCCCATGGCGGTCAGCATCAAGGGGCGCTTTGACTCCTTCTTTGCCGGCAAGCCCTCACCCCTGTTGGGTAACAGTGGCGATAAGAAGGCCGAGCCACAGTCGCCACAGGGTCGGAATCCGCAGCAACAGGCGAAGCAGGAGAAGAGCAGCGACTCGCCCCGCTACACGCGGGTCATCGAGCAGTCCCCCGAATCCGCCAGCCTGGTCCTGGTGGCCAGTAATGCCTTCGGCTCGGACGCCACGCTCCAGCTGCTGTCGCAGACCGGCGGCTCGCTGTACAGCAAGCCCCTGACGTTCCTGCGCAACACCGTGGCCTGGTCGCTGGAGGACCCGGCCCTGCTCGCGCTGCGCGGCCGCAGCCACGAGGCCCGCACTCTGGTGCCGCTGGACCCGCAGAGCAAGCGCTACTGGGAGTACGGCAACTACGCCCTCAGTGGCCTCGGGCTCTTCGTGATCTGGTTGTGGCGGCGCCTTGTGCGGCGGCGTGACGAGGCGTTCTACCGGACGATCAAGGCGGAGGTGTAAGCCATGGCAAAAGCAATCCGGATTCTCAGCCTGCTCGTGGTGATTCAGGTGGTTGCCGTGGCGGTGGCCTACTGGCCCGCCACCGGAACCACCGGCGCGGACGACGGTGGGCCCTTCCTGGACGTAGCCGCCGAGGCCGTATCGAGCCTTGAACTCAAGGGGCCGGAAGGCAGCAGCGTCCAGCTCACAAAGAAGGGAGAGGAATGGCGCATTCCCGCCCTGAATGACCTGCCCGCCGGCACGGACCAGGTCACCCGGCTGCTGGAGGGCCTGCGCGAGGCCAGTACCGGGCTGCCAGTGGCCACCTCGGGAGGGGCCGCGCAGCGCTTCCGGGTCGCCAAGGACGACTACAAGCGCCGCCTGGTGCTGCCGCTGGCGGACTCCGACAGCAAGCGGGTCCTGTTCTTCGGCGACACTCCCGGCGCCGGCGAGATCTACGCCCGGCGCGAAGGAGAGAACAGCGTCTACCGGGTCGGCGTGGGCACCCACATGATGCCCCTCGAGGCGGACCAGTGGCTGGCCAAGGACCTGCTGAGCCTGGATCAGCAGACGATCCAGTCCCTGGAGGTCAACGATCTCCGGCTTGAGCGGGCGGCATCGGCAGGGGCCAGTGACGGTTCCCGTGAAGATAACGGAGCGGACCGCAAGTGGACGGTCTCCGGTACCAAGGATGCCGGCCAGGCGAACCCGAAAGCGGTGGCCGACCTAGTCAGCCGGATTGCCGCCCTGCGGATCTCGGGTGCAGCCGGTGATCGGAGCATACCGGACGGTGAGCCCGCCCTGACCACCCGCATTGGCACCGGGGAGGGCGCACCCCGGCAGTATCACTTCTACGCCGGTGACAAGGGGGAAGACGCGCTTCTGGTGACGGAGCAATACGATACCGTCTTTACCGTGAATACCCCGGTCTTCGACAGCATCCGGAAGGCAGCCGGCCGGGAAGCGCTGCTCGCCCCGTCGGCCAGCGGCGGTCAGTCCGTCGACGGTGACTGAAGGAAGGGCCACCAATCGGGGACCGGCAGCGCCAGCTGCCGGTCCCCAATGCCAGGGATTAGCGGGGGTGTGGCTTTCCGCTGAGGAAGGCATCTCCGATTTGACCCTGTATAGTTGGGCTTGGCTGGATCCACTGCATGCTGCTTTGTGCCCGAGGATTGAGGCTTGTCACGCAGATAGGGCGGGTAAATTCGCCCTGATGCTGCGTGCGCCAAAGAGTTGTGTCACTGACACCGATGATTTCGATCACTTCCCGTTTGCGCAGCACACGGTCATTTTCGGGGGAGATAGCAGCATGGTTTATGACAGATTCCTCAATCGACGATGGTCTGCTGTCCATACGGGAACCTGTAATTTCCATTTGGATTGAAACGAGCTTTTGGCTCATGTCTGGTGTGACGGGGCATAAGCGCCAGCGAATCGATTCCTGTTCCCTGATCTAAGGCTCGATCACACTGGTTCCATCTTGGAAGAGCCCGCATGACCTAGACTGAGTTGAATAATTTCTGGCAACAGGCTTAGCCTACTGTGCGGCATACGGGATTACGGATTCACTATTCGAAGAGCCTCCTATGATGCGTTGGCGAAACGGCTGACTAGGCGCGTCGTGCGCTCTACTTCCTCTACGAGTTCAGTGATGCGCTGATCAGTCCCTTCAGCCTGCTCGTTCAGTTCGCCGGACAGGTTGTCTATGTTACTGATATTCTTGTTGACCTCCTCCGCAGTCGAACTCTGCTCCTCGGTGGCGCTGGCAATCTGGTTACTGATATCAGTGATGGCTTCGACCGCGGCTTCGATCTTTTCCAGAGCGCTATGGGACTCCTCGGCCTGGGACAGCGTGTCCTGAGCCCGCTCACGGCTCTGGCGCATGGCTTCAACGGCCTGATGCGAACCGTTCTGCAGTGATTCGATAATTGCTTGGATTTCCTTTGTGGACTCGGAGGTACTGCTCGCAAGGTTCCGTACTTCGTCGGCGACCACCGCAAAGCCACGACCCGCTTCCCCGGCCCTCGCGGCCTCGATGGCGGCGTTGAGGGCCAGGAGGTTGGTCTGGTCGGTGATCTGCTGGATCAGATCCAGTGCGGAACCGATTCGCTGTGTTTCACCGGCAAGTTCCTCGATTACCCCTGATGCCTTGCTGACCAAATCCGTCAGCTCGCGGACCGAGTTTGCACTCTGTTTTACCGTGCTTTTCCCTTGGGTTGTCTGCTCGTGGGCCCCTTTTGCGGTATCCGCTCCATTACTGGAATTGCCGGCGACCTCCTGAACCGCTTGGGACATTTCTTCCATCGCCGTGGCCACTTGCTGGGTCTCATCGGTCTGGCGAGATGAACTCTGTCGTGCCTGTGCGATGGATTCGGAGGCCGCTGCGGCTGACTCGCGAATTTGCTTCACGGTATCCAGCAAGCGCTTGGGTACGGCTTTCAGTTCCGTCTTGCGACTGATCATCGCCGTTTCCACCCTTGCGAGCTCATCGCGCCGACCGGTTAGAACCTGTTCCACCAAGGGGTCATCAAGAACATTTCGTGTCAGCGCCTCAATGCTGCGTATTGGCGCGGTTGCCCAGAACAGGCCACCCAGAAGCAGGGCCAGCCCGGCGGGCAAAATCACGGTTGCCAGAGTGACGGACTCCGGCACCAGCAAGCCAGCGCCCATTATTGCCATGGCTGCCAGGGAAATCATGAACACTTTGGCTGTAACACCGGGATACCAGCCCCTAGCGGTCCCGGCCTTTATGGATCCCGAGTCGGACTCGCTCGCCCGGACCTTCGCGTAGAGCGCTGAAGCACGTTCAACCGCCTCCTCGTCAGGGGTCTGGCGGATGGACTGGAACTCTACAACATCACCATTGTCGTTCAGTATTGGTGTTACATAGGCGTGAACCCAGTAGTGGTCCCCGTTCTTGCAGCGATTCTTGACCATTCCCATCCAGGATCGGCCATTGCGGATTGCATCCCAGAATTCAAAGAATGCCTGCCGCGGCATGTCCGGATGCCGGATGATGTTGTGAGGTTGCCCGATAAGCTCCTCGTGGGTAAAACCGCTGATCTCGATGAATTCATCGTTGACGTAGGTGATGCGGCCCTTGGGGTCAGTGGTGGAAAGAATGTTTGCGTTGGGTTTTACGGGCACACGTCTCTGTGTAACGGGCTGGTTCGTTCGCATACGTAGATGTCTCCGTTGCCTGACCTGATGAATAAAGTGGACGCTGTCCCTTCACTTCAGTGTGGTCTCGGAGAACACGTTGGGGAATCCGGCCATTGCACGGTTGCGGTATCCAGGGCCTCTTGTTATCCCTTGATTGCACATGTCTCGGAAGATTCTAAAAATAAAGGTGCTTAAATGGCACGTGAATTTGACGAGAAGGTACCTGCCGGGGGTGGGGCGTATGGGCAGGGCTCATCCATAAGAGCGTATTGTGTTGCGGGGTGATACGCCCAAAGCCTGCCATTGGGTGGATGCATCGATAACATCAGTGATCTGGTCAACTGGCACGGGATGCGCAAAAAGGAAGCCCTGGTAACGGTGACAGCCGATACTGGACAGTGCCTGACATTGATCCCAGGTCTCAACGCCTTCGGCGATCACTTCCAGCTTCATGGTGTTGGCCAGCGCAACAATCATCTTTGCTATCTCGATATCGTTCTCGTCATTGAGAATGTCGCGCACGAAGCTGATGTCGATCTTCAGCTGGTTCAGCGGCAACCGTTTCAGGTAGGCGAGGGACGAGTAGCCGGTTCCGAAGTCATCCAGAGAAAATCTGATACCGTGCTCTCGAAGTAGTTTCATCTTGTTGATGACATCGGCCATATCCTGCACAAGAAGCGATTCAGTGAGCTCCAGCTCAAGCAGGTATGCCGGTGCCCCCGTCTTTTCAATCGCCTTGAGGATCTGCTCAACAAAATCATGCTGATGGAACTGTCGCGCGCTGATGTTAATGGCTACGATCAGATGACAGGTTGACTCATGACGGGACCAGAGGGCCAGTTGTCGGCAAGCGGTTTCAACGACCCAGCTGCCAAGGTCCATTATCAGGCCGGTTTCTTCACATACGGGAATGAAACGGCTGGGCGAGATCCAGCCCTGCTCCGGGTGGTGCCATCGAAGCAGCGCCTCGACACTGGTTACACGGCCTCCCTCCGAAACCTGGGGTTGATAATGCAGTTCGAATTGCTGCTGGAGCAATGCTTGCCTGATATCCCCCTCAAGCTTGAGCTTTTCCTCTACATCCTGCTGCATTGATGTGGAAAATAGCCGGACGGTGTTCTTGCCTTCCTTTTTGGCTTGGTGAAGTGCAATGTCTGCTTGCTTGAGAAGCTCCTCCACGCTTTCATTATGCTCGTGGAGAAGGGTCGCCCCGATACTCACGTTTCCGATGTATTCATGGGCGGCCAGGTTGAAGGGGGCCGCCAGTGTCTGATGAATCTCACCCGCAATCTGCTTGACCTCCACTCGTGCCTGTTCGGGCATCACGTGCAGGCCGGTAATCAGCGCGATGAACTCGTCGCCTCCGATGCGAGCGACCGTACCGGCCCGGGAGAGTATGTCCTCAAGACGATGTGCGACCTGGACCAGATACCTGTCTCCCATTGAGTGTCCGTGGGAATCGTTAAGGACCTTGAAATTATCCAGGTCAAGGAAAAGTAGGGCGCTGACACCCCTTTCGTTCCGGTCAGCGGCAAGTTCCTGCTGTATGTGGTCAATGATCAGGCGTCTGTTGGGTAGTCCCGTCAGAGGGTCGTAATATGCGAGGCTTTCGATTTTTTTCTCGCTTTGCTTGTGCTGGGTAATATCCCGGATGACTCCGATAAAATACTGGCAGTCGTTCATCGTGATCTGGGAAACCCGAAGCTCTATAGGGAAAATGGAGCCGTCCTTCCGTTGCGCCTCCAACTCGCGGGGTATACCCATAACGCGTGCCTCACCGGAACTCAGGTACCGATCAATATAGGCATCGTGTTCTGAGCGATAGGGCTCAGGCATAATGATATTGATCTTGCTGCCGTTCAGGCCGTCCGACCCGTAGCCGAAGGTCTGTTCAGCCGCGCGGTTTGCAGACTGGATAACGCCATGCGCGTCGATTGAGAAAATGGCGTCGTCCACATTATCCAGGATTGCCTCGGTCCAGAGGCCCTGGTCAATTATCGTCTGCTCAGACGTCATCTGGTCGGTGATTTCACTCAGGTATCCGTGCCAGACGATGCTGTCCGCCACCTCTTCTGGTATCGCAATCCCCTCGAACCAATGCAGCTTGCCCCCGTCGGCGTGGATACGGAACGCCTTATGGAATGGAGTTACGTTTGCCGAGGACTCCCCGATGGCAGCCATGACCCGAGCATAATCCGATCCATGGATCCTGTAGAGTAACGGGTGTGCTGAGTTTCTGAGCGTTTCAGCCGGGATTCCAAAAAAACGTTCGAATCTTTCGGATACGAATGGCATCCGGGGCGTGCCGCTGGAATCGACTTCGTATTGGAAAACCAGGCCCGGGAGAGGCTGCATCAGCTTACGGACCCGCGATGCGAATTGAGCCGCCTCCAGCGATGCAAACTCGCGATGCAGAGTCCCACCTATGATTTCAGCAATCAGGGACAGATCCTCCTGGAGCCTGTCGGGCCACTGGTATTGTGTACTGATCCTATCGAAACCGACCAGCCCGTAAAGCTGGTCCCCATGACGCAGCGGCATAATGATCAATGAGCGGACCTGTTGGGATTCGAGGTCCGTTTTCTCAACCTTCGCGTCCTCCGGTAATGCGGCGACGTCATCGATTGCCAGGCAAGCGTGCTTCTCAAGCTGGTTCATCAGCCAAGGGTAGCGGGTGAGGGGAATGTGCCTCTTGTGTGTCTGCACACCGGAAATCCCCCCACGTTGCCATTCGAGGACCTTGTCCAGTGATTCCTGGTTCTGCGAGAGGGTGAACATGTAAGCCGTGTCGGCACCGATGTGCTCCCCGATCTGAGTAAGCGCGTCCAGAATGGCCGTCCGGATTTCGGTGGCTGACACCCGAGCAAGGTTGGCTGACAGTCTGAAAACGACTTCATGGAAACTGTTGTTACGCATGGGATCTTTCAATGAGACCACTCGCTGCCGCCTCCGCGCTGACTGACATCCATCTGTTTTGGCGACGATTACGTTCAGGCATCAGCGTATAAATCCTGGTTTCGGGCGATTCCTCCAGTGTTCAGAGGGAACCTGATACCGGAGGTCATATCTGTCACCTTTTATTCTGGCTAGGGATAGAAAAGTATGGGAACCATTCTTTGCACGATGTGGAGGTTCTGGGCGCCAGCGTATCCGGTTATTGCACGCCACCGTTCGGTTTCACAAAAGAGTTCTAAAATCAGTGCGCTGTGGCTAGAAAATTGGTTGAGAAGCAAATTTTTGATTAATCTCAATAGCCATAATCCTCAATAACCCCACAATCTTTATGGGTATTTCCCTGCTTACAGAACCTGCATGAGGTGTCGTTGTCTAGCTATCAGAGGAAAGGGCAGTCCCTCCACATTGAGGATTTGGTTGAGTTCCCCTTGATCAGTCATGCTCAGTGTATTCACTCGTCCCCTAATGTGATGGAAAGGGCGTTGAACTGTTTTGTCTCCGATCCCCAGGTCGGGACACTTTCTGATGAAAGGGAGAGCCATCGTGGTTTTCTGAGCAGGCTTGATGGAAGCGACGTCGTTGTGGGTTACTTGGCTTTCGGTGAACCCGTGACCGTGCGCCTTTGGAATCAGGACTGTTTCCATTGCGTGCTGCCGTATCGTGGCCGGGCCAGGATGGAGCAGTATCCAAAGGCCCTCCAAGGCGCGAATGGCCCCTTTTTTCTGCTTCCGAAAAGTGATCAGCAATGGCAGCTTTCGGAAGACTGTGAACTGCTTTTTTTGCGGGTTGATGTGGAGACTGAGGCACGTGGCCACCTGACGGAGGCGTTGCGGCACCCCTGGGATCCTAGCGGGCGCACTGAATGTGCCCGTGTAATGATGGAGTCGCTGCCCTACCGCCTTCATCATGGCATGAACCACACGGATAAGCTCAGCCTGCTCAATGAGATCCGTAAGGAGTTCATGCAGCTTTTTGGGTTCTATCCGGAAAAGAGGGGTTGGGTTGAAGGACCTCAGGTCACGGATCCGAGAGTCCTGCGGGCCATGGATTACCTGGTCCAGCTCCCCGCCAGCGGGTACAGTCTTGACGCCGTCTGCGAGGTTGCTCACATGAGCGCGAGGGGGCTCTATTACGCGTTCGAGCGGAACCTTGGCTGTACGCCCTATGCCTATTTCCGCGCCTGCCACTTGGTTCGGGTGAGGCTATCCCTTCTAGAGGACCCCGAACGCCGCTACTCCATTGCCTGGCACGCATCGGCCCATGGATTCCGACACATGAGCCGGTTTGCGTCCCATTACCGCAACCACTTTGGGGAGCTGCCAAGCGAGACCTGCCATCGCCTTGAACAGGAGTTTCATTGCCTATCGTGACCCGCTAAGCGTTTAACCGCCTGACATTGTTGCAATGTCTGGACCATGACAGGCGTTTTCTGATGCAGCGGCAATTAACATTGCTTCTTGCGCAAACATTCGGCTCCCCAGCTCATTGATCGACCCACATAACAGACAGTCGCTAGAACTCTGCGGTATTGATATTCGTGAATTCTAGATAGCGCCGCTTCTCAGCGTGCCCAAGGTGACTTTATACCTCTTTCAGAGTGGCACTTTAGTGCACGTGATGGCATGGGGCGATGAATCGTTTGAATTCCCGGTTTCACGCATCCAATGGGACTGTATGGATTCAGCGGTCTCGTGGGGTCGGAAGGGGAATGCTGTCCTACGCTCAGCGTGACTACAGGATTCTGGCGCCGCTCACGATTGACAGCAGCGGTTCGCGGTGGTTCCCTGTTCATGCTCTACGAATCAACCCCTATATCCCTGTTGTGGGGATAGCGAAGTGACGCTTTGCACAGTGTGGGGACATTTGTGGGGACATAGCTGGAGAAGGACGGATCGGTCATCAGGTGGCCATACAGGAAGTCCCGTAGAAACAGAGATTTAACGATCTTTGCGGGCGTAGCTCAGTTGGTAGAGCATCAGCTTCCCAAGCTGAAAGTCGCGAGTTCGAGCCTCGTCGCCCGCTCCATTTCCCCGTATTCCCTGCCTCGCTATACTGCCGCCATCCTGATGGCTTGAGTGGGTTCGCCAATG
>NZ_CAJXMA010000006.1:0-63075 GCF_913056445.1 uncultured Halovibrio sp. | reverse complement strand
TATAGGTTTCTTAATAGTATTTTATAAATTATGTTTTGTGACTTCTTGAAGGGATAATCATGAGAGATGATGTAAATGTTAATCAAATAACAGCGGAATTTTTGCTGCAAGCCATTAAGGGGGTTTCTGAATCTATTGTTGGCACTGGGAAAACATATTGGAATAAATATTTTTCAAGTTTTGGGGAGTATCTTGAAGAATGCGCAAGAAAATATGGTCACACGAAAACAATTTTGTATAAAGATCGTTCAGTTCCGCTGAGTGACCTCTATGTCGAAACAAAACTCTCACCATACTCATCCCAGAAAAGAGAGGATGTTTATGACGAGTCCGATATTACTCAAAAGCTTGAGAATGGTGATAATGTTATTGTTTCTGCGACTGCCGGATCAGGGAAATCTTTCCTTGTCCGTTACCTGTTTCTGAGTTTGATTAGCTCGTGCAAGAAAATACCTCTTTTTGTAGAGTTGAGGAATCTAAATAACTCAAGCAGAACGATTGTTGAAATTATTTCAAACGATCTAAAAAACCATGGCGTAGACGTAGGGCCCGATATTGTCCAGTCGTGGATTGAGTCAGGCCAGTTCGTCCTGATTCTTGACGGGTATGATGAGCTTTCAATTAGTTCGGTTTCTCGCGTCACAGAAGAAATAAAGAATCTTTCCGAGAGTCTTGTAAAATCTTCCTTGATTGTTACAACCAGGCCGACAGAAGATCTGGAGCATTTGTCTGAGTTTGAGATTTTTAGAATCAACAGATTGGATAAAAGTCAAGCAATTAATATTGTAACTAATATTAATTATGATCCTGACGTTAAAGATAATTTTATTAAGCAGCTTAGTGGTGGTCTTTTTGAAAAGCATGAGGATTTTCTGTCTAATCCATTGCTTCTAACGATCATGCTCATGACTTACGGCGAGATTGCAGAAATACCGAGCAAGATACACATTTTTTATGAGCAAGCTTTTGATGTCTTATATTATAGGCATGATGCATCAAAGAATATGTACAAGCGTGAGATTTTGTCTGGACTTGCTATTGATGACTTTAAAGATGTCTTGGCGTCGGTTTCTATGTCTGGCTATATTAGGTCAAAACTAAATTATTCCAATACAGACCTGATAACGTACATAAGAAGGGCCAAAAAATTACTTGGTGTTAACAAACTTTCTCCTGAAAAATATAAAAAGGATCTATTGCAGTCAGTTTGCATGTTTGTGGTCGACGGTAATAGGTTTTCATATAATCATCGTAGTTTTCAGGAATACTTCTCCGCGCTTTTTATAACGAAGTTTGATCCTCCAGGTAAAGAAGAAATATACGATATTTGTTTGGAAAGGGTGTTGACAGATAACGTCCTGGATATGGCTTTTGAGATGAATAGGTCTAAGCTTGAGCGAGAGTTTGTCTATCCTCGACTTCAACAGCTTAATGAGGCTATCAATGGAGATGAAATAAACGCTCTTAAAGAGTGGTTTGAGGGTATGATTTTTGTTTGGACTAGTCGGAATAAAACAAATAGAGGAGGCTCCAAGGGAGAAAAGAGTGCGCTTGTGCGCAACGAAAGATGGGGTTGGAGGTTTATGCTTTTCCTAGAGGGCGTGTATAGGGAACATCTCGGAAAAGCTTTCCCTAAGATTGGGGGGGTAATGACAAAAAAAGCTTTTAAAGAGGAGCTTGGAGAACTTTCTGAGCCTTTAGAGGTCCAAACCTCTGAGTTAGATGATAGTCAAATAGAGCTATTGGAGAGGTTGGGGGTTCTTGAAATAGCGAGAAGGAGAGTTCATTTTCTGAAGTGGCTCGAGAAACATCTTGAAAATCGAGAGACGAGTGGAGGTAAAGAGAAGATACAAGAGTGGTTGTAAGAAAATATTAACTTGGTTCCCAAAAGTTGATTTGAAAACTTGGTGTGAGCGACCTCGAGTAGGGGGAGGAGGGATATGTGGAATTACATATTCCTCCGATAAGCCCCCCCAGCCCCATAAAACACCTCCGAAACCTCCCCCAACGAACAATGCTTAACCGCCTCCATCAACACCTCAAAGGTGTTCCCCCGGTTGGCGGCGACATGTTGTAGCTGCTCCAGCCAGTAATCCCGCTTGCTTTCGTGGATGCCCTGGAAGGCGCGGAGCTGGTCGATCTGTTGGTGTTTTTCGTCGTCGTTGGAGCGCATCAGTTCCAGTTCGCCGCCGGCTTCCTGGCCTTCCTTGGGGAGGTAGGTGTTTACGCCGATGATGGGCAGGGTGCCGTCGTGTTTCTTGTGTTCGTACACCATGGATTCGTCCTGGATCTTGCCGCGCTGGTACATGGTGTCCATGGCGCCGAGTACGCCGCCGCGCTCATTCAGGCGTTCGAATTCCTCCAGTACCGCTTCTTCCACTTTGTCCGTGAGCTGCTCGATGATGTGCGAGCCCTGCCAGGGGTTTTCGCAGGCGTTGAGGCCGAGTTCGCGGTTGATAATGAGCTGGATGGCGACGGCGCGGCGCACGGAGTCTTCGGTGGGGGTGGTTATGGCCTCGTCGAAGGCGTTGGTGTGCAGGCTGTTGCAGTTGTCGAAGAGGGCGTAGAGCGCCTGCAGGGTGGTGCGGATGTCGTTGAACTGGATCTCCTGGGCGTGGAGGCTGCGGCCGCTGGTCTGGATGTGGTACTTGAGCTTCTGGGAGCGTTCGCTGGCGCCGTAGCGGTGTTTCATGGCGCGGGCCCAGATGCGGCGTGCCACGCGGCCGATGACGGCGTATTCCGGGTCCATGCCGTTGCTGAAGAAGAAGCTGAGGTTGGGCGCGAAGTCGTCGATGTGCATGCCGCGTGAGAGGTAGTACTCGACGATGGTGAAGCCGTTGGCCAGGGTGAAGGCGAGCTGGGTGACGGGCGTGGCGCCGGCCTCGGCGATGTGGTAGCCGCTGATGGACACACTGTAGAAGTTGCGCACGTCGTGGTCGGTGAAGTACTGCTGCACGTCGCCCATCATGTGCAGGGCGAATTCGGTGGAGAAGATGCAGGTGTTCTGGGCCTGGTCTTCCTTGAGGATGTCCGCCTGCACGGTGCCGCGCACCTGCTTGAGGGTGTGTTCGCGGATGCGTTCGTAGGTCTCGGCGTCCACCACTTCATCGCCGCTCACCCCGAGCAGGCCTAGGCCCAGGCCGTTGTGGCCTTCGGGGAGTTCGTCCTGGTAGAGGGGGCGGTCGCGGTCGGCGATCCGTTGTTGCACCTGTTCCCACTGGCCGGTGTCGCGCAGGTGTTGTTCCACCTGCTGGTCGATGGCGGCGTTCATGAAGAAGGCCAGGATGGTGGGCGCCGGGCCGTTGATGGTCATGGAGACGGAGGTGGTGGGGTCGCACAGGTCGAAGCCGGAGTAGAGCTTCTTCATGTCGTCCAGGGTGGCGATGGAGACGCCGCTGTTGCCGACCTTGCCGTAGATGTCTGGCCGCGGCGCGGGGTTTTCGCCGTAGAGGGTGACGGAGTCGAAGGCGGTGGAGAGCCGTGCCGCGGGCTGGTTCAGGGCCAGGTAGTGGAAGCGGCGGTTGGTGCGCTCGGGGGTGCCTTCGCCGGCGAACATGCGCGTGGGGTCTTCGCCTTCGCGCCGGTAGGGGAAGACGCCGGCGGTGTAGGGGTAGTGGCCGGGGAGGTTTTCCCGCCCGAGGAAGCGCACCAGTCCGCCCCAGTTGTGGGTCTGGGGTGGGGCGACCTTGGGGATCTGGAGGCCGCTGAGGGTTTCTTTGTAGTTGTCGCCTTCGATGGTCTTGTCGCGCACCTGGTACTGGTAGCGTTCGGCTTCCACGCCGGCCCTGCGTTCGGGCCAGTGGCGCAGTTCCGCGAGCATGTGTTGATCGATCTGGTCCAGCGCCTCGTTGTACTGGCGTCGCAGGGTGGTGAAGGCGTCGTTGTCGTGTTCGGTGTTGGCGAAGGCGGTGAGCGCTTCGGGCAGTTCCGGGTCCTTCAGTGTGTGCAGGGCGTTCCAGGTGGCCTGGGCCTGGTTGGCGGCCTCGGCCATGGTTTCGATGCGGTCGCGTTCGGCGCGGCTGTTCTCGGCAATGTCCGCGAGGTAGCGGGTGCGGTCGGCGGCGATCAGGGGGTTGCTGTCCGGCAGGGCCCAGGGGAAGCGGTCGGTGGCGTCCCACTGGAGCCAGTCGGCGAGGCGCGTGAAGAGGCCGCTGACGCCGGCGTCGTTGAACTGGCTGGCGTTAGTGGCGAAGACGGGGATCTGTTCATCTTCCACATCGAACCGCACGTGGTTGCGCTTCCACTGCTTGCGCACGTCGCGCAGCGCATCCAGGGAGCCGCCACGTTCGAACTTGTTGATGACGATGACGTCGGCCAGGTCGAGCATGTCGATCTTTTCGAGCTGGCTGGCGGCGCCGAAGTCGCTGGTCATGACGTAGAGGGGCAGGTCGACCAGGTCGACGATCTCGGAGTCGGACTGGCCGATGCCGGCGGTCTCCACGATCACCAGGTCGAAGCCGGCCTGTTTGAGGTAGGCGATGGCGTTGTTCAGCTCGGCGCTGGTGGCGAGGTTCTGGCGCCTTGTGGCCATGGAGCGGAAGAAGGCGCGCTCGCTCTGGAGGCTGTTCATGCGGATGCGGTCGCCAAGCAGGGCGCCGCCGGTGCGCCGGCGTGTGGGGTCGATGGCGAGGACGGCCACACGTTTGTCCGGGCAGAAGCGCAGGAAGCGGTTGAGGAGTTCGTCCGTGAGGCTGGACTTGCCGGAGCCGCCCGTGCCGGTGATGCCGATGACCGGGGTGGTGCTGTCCGGGATCGGGTGGTTGTAGTCGCCGCGTTCGAGGGCGGAGAGGTCCTGGGCCAGGGCAGCCACCTCGGACGGTGTCTGGTTGCGCGTCTGGTTCCGGCGCTGCTCGGCGCGCTGGACGACGTCGTCGATCATGGCGACGAGGCCGGTGTGCATGGTGTCGTTGGGGTGGTAGAGGCGTTCGATGCCGTAGGCTTCGAGCTCGGTGATCTCCTCCGGCGTGATGGTGCCGCCTCCGCCGCCGAAGACGGCCACATGGCCGATGCCTTCCTCGTTCAGGCGGTCGATGAGGTAACGGAAGAACTCGTTGTGCCCGCCCTGGTAGGAGGAGATGGCGATGGCGTCCGCGTCTTCCTGGAGCGCGGCTTTGACCACGTCATCGACGCTGCGGTTGTGGCCAAGGTGGATGACCTCCGCGCCTTTCTGCTGGATCAGGCGGCGCATGATGTTGATAGCGGCGTCGTGGCCGTCGAACAGGGAGGTGGAGGTGATGAAGCGCAGTGGTGTTGTTGTCATTATTCGTCCCGTTTACGTCCAGCCTGTAGGAGCTTGCTTGCAAGCGATACTGAAACTATCGCGAGTGATCCGGAAAAATCGCGAGTGATCCGGAAATATCGCGAGCAAGCTGGCTCCTACAGGGTGGCCCGGATTGGTCGGCCGGCGGTGTTAAAATCGGCATTTATTGTCAGTTTGAAGGGGAAAAAAGCCGCCATCCATGGCGTTTGGGGTCAAATAAGTTGTCATTAAATGACAGTTTTGGCGTGGGTGTCATGGTTGCGTTCCGGGCGTTTGATCCCTTTACGGTTGCGTGGATGGGAAGGGTTATCTTTTGGCTGTGTTAGTATTCGCTCGAATTTTGTGGTGGCGCGCCCGCGGTATACGACGGGTGGCGCTGTCCTTGGGCGTGAGTGGGGGCATTCGTTGAGCGAGGGGCTGCATCAATCGGGGTCGGTGAAATCCGGGGGCGGTGGTTTCTGGACGTGGGGAACGCTTGTTGTCGCCGCTCTGGTTGGGTTGCCGGTGGCGGTTATTGCCCTCCATGTCTTTGTGCCTTCCGGTGAGATCTGGAGCCATCTGGCGGACACGGTGCTTCAGCGCTACATCACGAATACGGTGCTGCTCGGTATCGGGGTCTGTATTGGCACCCTGGTGCTTGGGACGGGCACCGCCTGGCTGGTGGTGATGTGTCGCTTTCCGGGCCGGCGGGTGTTCGAGTGGGCGCTGTTGCTTCCCCTGGCGGTTCCGACCTATGTCATTGCCTATGCGTACACGGATTTCCTGCAGTATGCGGGGCCGCTGCAGACGACCCTGCGGGAGTGGTTCGGCTGGGAGCACGGGGATTACGCCTTCCCGGAAGTGCGTTCGCTGGGCATGGCGGTGGTTCTCTTTTCGGTGGTTCTCTATCCGTACGTCTACCTGCTGGTGCGTGCCGCGTTCACGGAGCAATCCGTCTGTGTCCTGGATGTGGGGCGGACGCTGGGGCTGGGTAAGTGGCGCATGTTCAGCCGGATCGCGGTTCCGCTGGCCCGACCCGCGATTGTGGGCGGCGTGGCGCTGGTGATGATGGAGACCCTCAATGAGTTCGGCGCGGTGCAGTTCCTGGGGGTGGATACCTTCACCACGGGCATCTATCGCACCTGGTTCGGGCTGGGTGAGCAGGTGGCGGCGGCGCAGCTGGCCGCGTGCCTGCTGGTCTTCGTGGTGATTGTTCTGGCGCTGGAGCGTGTCTCACGGGGTGGAGGGCAGTACCACCATACGACGAGCAAGTACCAGCAGCTGCCGGAATACCCGTTGCGTGGCGCGAAGGCGCTGGGGGCGTTCCTGGTCTGCGCGCTGCCGGTGCTGGTTGGGTTTCTGCTGCCGGGGGCGCTGCTGCTGCAGATGGCAATCAACACAGGCGATCCGCTGTTCGGGGTGCGCTTTCTGGAATTCGCGTTCAACAGTGTGGTGCTGGCCGCCGTGGCCTCGGTGGTTGCCGTGGTGCTGGCGCTGATGCTCAGCTACAGCAGCCGTCTCAACCCGACGAAGCCGATCCGGCTGGCAACGCGCCTGGCGGCCAGTGGCTATGCGGTTCCCGGCTCGGTCATCGCGGTGGGCATCCTGATTCCGCTCGCCTGGCTTGACCACCACCTGAACCTGTTCACCAGGGAGTACTTCGACGTGACGGCGGGGCTGGTCTTCAGTGGCAGTGCCTTTGTGTTGATCTATGCCTACGCGGTGCGTTTCCTGGCGGTCTCGTTCAATACGCTGGAGGCGAGCCTGGGCAAGGTGACGCCGACCATGGATGCGGTCGCCAGGACGCTCGGGCAGAGTCCGCTGGGCACGCTCTGGCGCGTCCACACGCCCATGATGCGAAGCAGCCTCCTGGCGGCGGGGATTCTGGTGTTCGTGGATGTGATGAAGGAGCTCCCGGCAACGGTCATCCTGCGGCCGTTCAATTTCGACACGCTGGCGATCCGGGCCTACAACCTGGCCTCCGATGAACGTCTGGCGGAGTCTGCCACGGCATCACTGGTGATCGTTGCCGTGGGCATCATTCCGGTTATCCTGTTGAGCCGGGCCATGCGCCACGCCCGCCCTGGAGAGCGCCGGACGGGCTGACGGGGCTGACTCGCCGGCTCCTACTGCGGGGGATCCTGGGGCAGCGGGAAGACAAAGGTCTGATCGTGGTCCAGTGACAGGGAAACCGGTTGCTCCTCCTGGGGCAGGAACAGGCCGGGGACGCGGGCATGCACGTGCGCCTCCTGGTCGCCGCTGCCGTGGGCGCAGATGTGGAGCATGCTGCCCCGGCCCAGGAAACGGGCCATCAGCACGTGGCTCGAGTCGGTTTCGCCCGGTTGCTCTGGAAGAGGGGTCACCTGTATGGCTTCGGGGCGCACCATGACCTGGACCGGGGTGCCCTCGGCGAGATTGCCTGCGGCGACAGGCTCAACCGGCGTCTCAACCCACCCGTTGCGCACTTCACCCTGCCATTCGTTGGCGGCGCCGAAGAACGAGACCACGAAGGGCTCGCTGGGCTCACGGAAGAGCTGTCGCGGTGTGCCTGTCTGGACGATTCGGCCGTTACGCATCAGCGCGATCCGGTCGGCCATGAACATGGCCTCCTCGGGGTCGTGTGTCACCAGCATGGTGGCGGCCCCAAGGCGTTTGAGCACGTGGAGGGTGTCGTCGCGGATCTGGTCGCGCAGGCGCGCGTCGAGACTGGCAAAGGGCTCGTCCAGCAGCATGATCTTGGGCGAGGGGGCCAGGGCCCGTGCCAGCGCAACGCGCTGCTGCTGGCCGCCGGAGAGCGTGTGGGGGTAGGCCTGGGCCCATTCGCTCATTCCAAAGAGTTCAAGAAGGTGCAGTGCACGCTGGCGGCGTTCCTTCTCGCTGGTTCCCTTGAGCCCAAAGGTGACGTTGTCGAGGACCCTGAGGTGCGGAAAGAGCGCCGGCTCCTGGAATGCGAGCCCGACACGGCGGTGCTCCGGCGGCTGGTGGGCGCCACCGGCCTCGGCAACACAGTGGCCATCGATGAGGATCCGGCCCTCGGAAAGCGGCTGGAGACCCGCAACCGTTCGCAGCAGCGACGTCTTGCCGCACCCGGAGGGGCCCAGCAGGCAAAGGACCTCACCGGCCCGCACTTCGAGGTTGGCGTGCTCGACGATCCTGTGACCATCGGCTGCGTACCCGGCATCCTCCAGGGCAAGTACGGTGGCGGCAGTCGCAGTCCCAGCTTCCGGGGGAGCATCGGAAGGCATGGAGGCAGCGTCACGCGGGCTGTTCATAGTGATTTCTCAACCAATGCGGCGAAATAATCCAAACAGCTCAGAATAACATGAATTCAAGTGAGAACGCCTATTGGACGCGGTACCGGGGCAGCGAAGGACGATTAACAGATATGCAAATCATTCTCGTTCGGGTATGCTAGCCATCACATCAACCCTGAACCAACCAGAGAAAGAGGGCACCGGCAATGACATCATGGCGAAAGAGCCTTGTTCTGGCTCCGTTTCTAACCGTACTTTCCCTGCCCAGTGTTGGACTCGCGGAAGAGCTCAACATCTACACCGCGCGCCATTATGACTCGGATGAGGCGCTCTACAGCGCGTTCACCGAAGAGACGGGCATTGAGGTGAACACCCTGGAGGGTGATTCGGACCAGTTGATCCAGCGGATCAAGCGCGAGGGCGCGGCCAGCCCGGCCGACATCCTGATGACCGTGGATGCGGGGCGGCTGTGGCGTGCCGAGGAGGAGGGTGTCTTCCAGCCCGTGGAGTCATCGGTCCTGCAGCAGCGCCTGCCCGACCAACTCCGCCATCCCGAGGGCCTGTGGTTTGGTTTCAGCCAGCGCATTCGGGCGATCTTCTACAACCGGGAGAACATCGATCCCGAGCTGGTCCAGCGCTACGAGGACCTGACCCGCGCCGAGCTTGAGGGCGAGGTGTGCATCCGGTCTTCCTCCAACATCTACAACCAGTCCCTGTTGGCCAGTCTTATCCACCATCACGGTGAGGAAAAGGCGAAGGAATGGGCCCAGGGCGTCGTTGACAACATGGCACGGTCCCCCGCTGGTGGCGATACGGACCAGATCCGCGCTGTCGCTGCGGGCGAGTGCAGTGTTGGCGTGGCGAACCACTATTACTACGTGCGCCTTCTGAAATCCGACAAGATCGCTGACCGCAAGGCGGCCCGGCGGGTCGGCATCATCTTCCCCAACCAGGAAGGTCGCGGTGCCCACGCCAATATTGGTGGCGCGGGTGTGGTAGCCGGTGCCCCCAATGCGGACGAGGCCCGGAAATTCCTGGAGTTCCTGGCGTCCGACAAGGCCCAGAATATCTTTGCTTCCGGCAACAATGAGTTCCCGGTGGTGGACAGCGCCTTCGCGGATCCGGTTCTCGAATCCTGGGGCAACTTCAAGACGGACGACGTTAATGTCAGCGTGCTTGGCCGCAATAATCCCCGGGCTGTCCGGCTGTTTGATGAGGTGGGCTGGCGCTGAGCGCGCTTTCGAGCCAGGAGTGTCGCGATCTCAGTCGACGGCGACCCGGTCGCGGCCCTCCTTCTTCGCGCGGTAGAGGTTTCCATCCGCACGGCTGATGAACGTGGCCGGGGAGTCCTGTGGTTGGAGTTCCGTGACGCCGAAACTGGCGGTAACGTTGCCAACGGGCACAATGGATTGGCTGCGTATGAGCTGATTCAGCTTGTTGGCGAGTTGCTGCGTTTCGTTGATCCCGGATTCCGGTGCCAGAACGGCAAATTCCTCGCCACCCCAGCGGCAGACCACATCGCCGGCTCGGATGTGGTCGCGCAACCACTGGCCGACGTTCTTGAGCACGGCGTCCCCCGCGGGGTGCCCGTATTGGTCGTTCAGAGCCTTGAAGTGGTCCAGGTCCAGTAACACCAGCCCCAACTGGCGCCCGTGCCGCTGGGCCGTACTCATCAGGGCATCCATACGTTCATCGAACGCGCGCCGGTTGTAGGCGCCGGTCAGGTAATCATGTTCGGCGTCCCGGCGTTCGGTGATATCCCGCACGATGACGAAAATGCCTTCGGTGGCGCCCCTTGGCCCCCGGTGAGGGATCAGGTCGGTCTCCGTTGGCCTGAGGTCCGCGTTCTCATTGAAGCGGATTCTGAGCTCGAAAGACACGTGCTCGCCGTTCAGTGCGGCTTCAATGTGCGGGCGGGCGCGACTGAAAACAGGTTCGCTCAGCACATCCGCTACATGGTGGCCGATGATATCGGCTCGTGCGCAGCCCACGGCGGCGAGATAGGAGGCGTTGGCGTCCTGATAATGCATGTTCCGGTCGATGTAAGCAGCGAGGACCGGCAGGTTGTCGGCGAAGGAGCGGTGGCGCTGCTGCGTGCTTTCGTAGAGATGGGCGTCGTGCAACTCGGCGGCCAGGGCGCTGCTTGCAAGTGACAGCAGCTCCGTGTGACTGCTGTCGAAGGCTGAGGGTCGGGCGGCGTACACCTTGAGGACGCCGAAGCAGCGGTCGCTGTGGATCAGGGGAACCAGCACTCCGGACCGAAAGCCCACACGCTCCGCGGCATCCTGAGCGACACGGTCATCCTCCCGGACATCGGCGCATTCGATCGGCTCCCTCATCCGGTAGCAGGTGCCGGTGAGGCTGCTCGCAACCGGCAGTCTCATCCCCAGCATACCCTGGGCTGTGCCGCTGACCGCGGTGTATACCATTTCCTCGCCATCTACTTCCTCAACCGCGGCGCCATCGGCCTCCGTGGCGCTGAGGGTGATCTCAGCCACTTTATTGCGCAATGCTTCGAGGTTCAGCCCTGTGGTAACAACCGTGCGCTGAATGTTGACCAGCGTTGTCAGCTGGGCGCGGCGGTGTTCGAGCTGACGCATTTCGGTGACATCGCGAAGCACCGCGATATAGTGCGTCGTGGGTTCGTCGCCGCCGGGATAGGGGGTTACGGACCAATTCAGGTGAAAAGTGGCGCCGTCTTTACGGTAGTTGATGGTTTCGCCCTCGAAGGTGCTACCGGCTTCCAGTTCGGAACGCAGGCGCACCAGTTCATCGGGCTCGGTGGCAGGCCCCTGGAGGAGTCGTGGTGTCTGGCCAATGACCTCATCCGGGGCATAGCCGGTGAGCGTCTGGAACGCCGCATTGGCGTAGGTGATGGTGGGTCCTGGCTGTTGCAGGTCGGGTTCGGTAACAAGGACTGCTTCCCCGATGTTTTCCAGGCAGGCCTTCCAGAGGGCTTTATCGTGTCCGTCCGAGCTCATTCGAGTACACCAGCAAAATATTCTGACCCATAAAAAACCAGATTAGACATGGCACTAAATGTTGTAAAACAAGTAAGTGTTTAGGCTATCGTCTTGCGCGACAACGCCATGCGCCTGATCGGATTCGCCATTCCACCATCGTCCAGTGCGGATGCATTCGTTCATTTGGCATTACAGGCCCGCGTTTCAGCCATTGTCCTTGCCCTTGCCCTGGATCGGTGCAGGCATCTGGCGGGTTTCAGGTGAGTAGGAAGGGCTGATCCCGCTGCATACGGTTGTCGTAATCAGAACATCAATCGGCGGAAAAGCGAGCTGCGATGCGTTTTGTCACCGTCCTACTGGCGCCTCTGCTGTTGGCGGCCTGTGCCAGTACCCCGGGTAACCCTGATGAACCCCCTTACTCGGTCGGCGTTGCCCGGGCCATCCCTTTCACGCCGGATGACTGGCCTGAAACCCTGAGGGCGGACATCCATTACCCCGAAACCAAGGCGGAAAAACAGCATGCCGGCGTTCTGATGGTACATGGCGGCGGCTGGGAGTACCGCTCCCGCGCGGACATGAGTGATACGGCGAATGCGCTGGCGCGGCAGGGCTTTGTGGTGATGAACATCGATCACCGCTTCGCGCCGGAATACCAATTCCCTGCCCAACTCCATGATCTCCAGGTGGCGATGCGATGGTTCCGGGAAAATGGCGGTGATTACGACCTGGACCCGGAGCGCGTCGGGGCCTGGGGCTTTTCCTCAGGGGCGCACCTGGTGAGCATGTTGGGCCTGGTCTCCGGGAAGGAGTCGCCGCTGAACGAGCCCTGGGGTGGCGCCGAGCTGGAACCCGGTGCGGTTGTGGCGGGAGGCCTGCCGGCGGACTTCGATAAGTTCGAGGGCGGGCGGCGGCTGGAGCAGCTTCTGGGGGTGACCTACGAGGCCAATCCGGAGGCGCATCGCGAAGCCTCGCCCATCCATCATGCCCACGAAGGCGCCCCGCCGTTCTTCCTGTTCCACGGCACCTGGGATGCGCTGGTGCCCATTGATCACGCTGAAGACTTCGCGCAGGCACTGAGGGCGAAGGATGTGGACGTGCGGCTCTACCGGCTCTGGCTGCGCGGGCACGTGCTGAGTTTCCTGTTCAATGACGGGGCAACCGCCGAAGCAGTGGACTTTCTGGATGCGTCCCTCAACGGTGATTCAGGGGGCTGATCCTGCTGGTCAAAACGGACCGGGAATGGTCATGATGTGACAGATTCGTTCATGATCCGTTGCCGGTGCATTGCGAGCAGCCGGTGACGCGCATGCGGTTCTCGGCGGCGAAGCTGGAGGAACCGATCCGGCAGTGGACGGGGGTGACGCCATACAGGTACCGCAAGCAGGGGTGACAGGAACCAATCAGGATCCCCGATTCCGTATTAGACTGCTACATTAGAGCGTTTAACGGGGCAGCGGCCCTGTCCAGAGGGAATGCTTCGTCGTACTTTGGAGTGAGATATGTCCATGGAGTTGCCACCCGGACTTTTCAGAGAGGCTCTGGAAAAGAGCAATGACGCGATCATGATAACGGACCCTCAACTGGATACCCCTGGGCCCCGGATCCTCTATGTTAACCGCGCTTTTGAAACCATGACGGGCTACGCCCGTGAGGATATTCTGGGAGCTACGCCGCGGGTTCTGCAGGGGGAGAAAACGGAAAAAGCTGTACTGAAGCGTCTCAAGGGGGCGCTGAAGCGCGGAGAAACGTTTACGGGAGAGACTTACAACTATTGCAGGGATGGAACGCCCTTTCTGATGGAATGGTCCGTTTACCCCATCAAGGATGATAGCGGTGCGGTCACTCATTATCTGGCGACACTGCGTGATGTTACCGACAGACGCGCGCGATTGCGTCGCAGAGAGCAGCTGGAAGCGGTGAACCGGATACAGCGGGAGGTTGCTCAGGGTGGCCTGGATCTGCAGCGGGTTCGCGAGAAGATTGTCGAAACAGCCCTGGAAATAACCAACGCCGATGCCGCCGCGGTGGAAGAGGCGGAAGGCGATGAACTGGTTTACCGCGCAGTAGCGGGGCGCGCTGGTGAATTACTGCATTGGCGTCTGCCGATCGATGAAAGCCTTTCCGGCCTGAGCTACCGCCGTCAGGAAGTGCTGCTCTGTGAAGACTCGCGGTCTGATGATCGGGTCCGGTTGAAGGAGGGGGCCCAGCGGATCGGGTTTATTTCGGGGGTTATGGTGCCGCTGGTTCATGAACACCGTTGTTATGGTGTTTTCAAGGTCTTTTCGGCGACACCGCACGCGTTTGGCGAGGAAGACTGCCAGTTGCTTGAGCTGGCATCGGGCGTTCTGGCATCAGCGTTGTTCAACGCAGCAGCCTTTGACGATGAAGTCAGCCGGCGGAACCTGCTGGTGGACGCGATACCGATCCTCGTCTCCTATATCGATCGTGACCGCCGTTACCAGGAAGTGAATGCCGCTTACGAAAAATGGTTCGGCATTTCTGCCGCCGACATCCGGGGTAAGCACTTATGGGAAGTCCTGGGTAATGAGGCTTATGAAACCATCCGCCCCCATCTTGATGCTGCGCTGTCCGGCAACTCTGTCAGCTATGAATCTCGAATCCCCTATGCCAGTGGTGATCAGACCGTTCATGCCCAGTATGAGCCCCATATTCTGCGTAATGGTGAAGTAGCCGGCGCCTATGCGGTGGTGAGGGATATAACAACGCTGAAGCAGGCGGAAACCGATTTCCTCACTGGCCTGTTCAATCGCAGGAAGTTTGAGGCGCTGGCGCAGAACATCCTGAAAAGCGCAGCGCGCTATGACCAGGACGTGACCCTGGTGCTGATGGATGTGGATGCTTTCAAGTCGCTGAACGACCGCTTTGGGCATCTCGAGGGAGATGCGGTTCTCAGGAGCATCGCCCAGCGGGTAGCAGGCACTTTACGTGATGCTGATACGCTGGCCCGTTGGGGTGGTGAGGAGTTTGTGATTCTGGCGCCCGAAACCGATGCTGAGCAGGGTGTCCAATTGGCGGAGCGTGTCCGGGCGGCTGTCTGTGATGAACCTTTCGGTGACGCGGGCATGGTCACGATGAGCCTTGGCGTAGCCCAGTGGCGCCAGGGGGAAGATCTCTTCTCCCTGCAGGACCGGGCTGACAGGGCACTGTACGCGGCCAAGCATCAGGGGCGTAACAGGGTCGTGGCCGGATAGGTTGGCCAGAAGCCCTATCCAGTGGATGGGGTTCAGGTGGGGCATACCGGGGCGTTGATGAACATGGCATGGGTAATGGATTATAATTCGATGTAAATACGTTGTGCCGGGAGATGGTTATGGAAACGAAGACTGCACGCCTGACGGTTCTGGTGGATCCGGAAAAGAAGAAGGCCTTTGAAAACCTGTGCGCCTCCCAGGATCTGACCACCTCCCAGGTGGTGCGCCAGCTCATCCGGGACTATCTCGCCCGCCATGGTGTGGATTACCCCACACGTACTCCTGTCTCCGGCGAGGAGAAGTAGCTCAGAAGCGGACCACCGCCCACTTGAAACCGAGCGCCTGCAGTTCCCCAATGGCCTCGTCGACGGTCTGGAACTGGCAGATGTCGTCGTTCTCGTTCAGCAGGAAATAACTGCGCCCCTCTGTTTCCAGAAAGAAAAGAATCCACTTTCGACTTTGCGACGGTGCGGGAATGACCCGTGCCGCATCAATCCTGTGATGACTGTGCAGGTCGATGATGTCCTCGCGCTTCATCTGGTTCCCCCGTTGTATTCGTTGCTTGTCTCGGTGCCTGTGGCCGCTGTGGCGAGGTGAATTTCCGGCTCTCCAGTGATAGTATGCGTATTATATGTTAATGCCATTAACATTGAATGAAATCCCTAAAGGCGAGTCTGTTTTCCCATGACTGATCGATCCTTCCTGAGGAATGTTCCCGGCATTGCCACTGGCCTGCGTGCCGCCTGGGCACAGGGTTATGGCCTTTCCGATCTGCGCCACGACGTGATGGCTGGAATCACCATTGGGACCGTGGCCGTGCCTCTGTCCATGGCTTTGGCGATTGCTACGGGCGTGGCGCCCCAGCACGGTCTCTATACAGCGATTGTTGCCGGCGTTCTGATTGCTCTGACCGGAGGTTCACGCTTCAACGTGTCCGGCCCTACCGCGGCTTTCGTGGTGATTCTTTTCCCGATCGTTCAGGAATACGGGCTGGGTGGGCTGCTCATCGCGACCATGATGGCCGGCGTCATGCTTGTGGCACTGGGCATGGCCCGGTTGGGGCGGCTGATCGAGTTTGTTCCCTATCCGGTGATCCTCGGGTTTACCGCTGGTATCGCGGTGGTGATCGCGGTACTGCAGGTGCCGGACTTTCTGGGGCTCAGCGTGAGTATGGGAGAGCATTTTCTCGCCAACCTGGGGCGCATACTGGGGGCCCTGCCGCGTTTTGACCCGGTCGAGCTGGGGATTGGTGTGCTGACGCTCTCGGTACTGCTGATGTGGCCACGCCTGAAGCTGCCGGTGCCTGCGCCCCTGATGGGGCTGGTTGCCGGGGCGACTGCGGCCTATGCCATCAATCACTGGTTCGCCGGTGGTGCGGGAGTGGAAACCATTGCCTCGCGCTTCACCTGGGAGGCGGGAGGCGAAAGCGGCACCGGGATCCCGCCCATTGCGCCCACGCTGGCGGCGCCGTGGTCCCTGCCGGGCCCTGATGGCCAGCCGCTGACGGTGGATTTCCAGCTGATCCAGGCGCTGATCGGACCAGCTCTGGCCATTGCCATGCTGGGCGCTATCGAGTCCCTGCTGTGTTCGGTGGTGGCGGATGGTATGACCCGGACCCGGCATGATCCGAATGCGGAGCTGATTGGCCAGGGGCTGGGGAATATTGCCGCGCCACTTTTCGGTGGTATTACCGCCACGGCGGCCATTGCCCGCACGGCGACCAACATCCGCAGCGGTGCCCGCTCGCCGATCGCGGCGGTAGTGCACGCGTTGGTGGTGCTGCTTGCGGTGGTGGCATTGGCCGGCGTTCTGGGAATGGTGCCCATGGCGGCCCTGGCGGCACTTCTGTTCGTGGTTGCCTGGAACATGAGCGAGGCACGGCTTTTCGTGCGCACACTGCGCTCCGCGCCGGCGGGGGATGTGACCATTCTGCTGGTCTGCTTCACCCTGACCGTGGTGTTCGACATGGTGCTGGCGGTGGCCGTGGGAGTGGGTCTGGCCGCCGCTCTGTTCATCCGCCGCATGGCACTGCTCACGGAAGTAGAGCAGGTCAGTGCTGAGGACCATGCCCTGGTGGAGGGGCTGCCTGCGGAGGTGGCCGTCTATGATGTGGATGGGCCGATGTTCTTCGGTGCGGCCGAGAAGGCCGTGACCTCCCTGCGTCTGGTGGACCCGAGAATCCGTATCGTGATCCTGGACATGCACGATGTGCCCAGCATGGACGGCACGGCCATTGTGGCGCTGGAAACCCTGATCCGGGAAATGCACCACGATGGCGTCTCCCTGATCCTGGCCGGGCTGCCCGCACGCATCATCCTGAAGCTCCGCCGTGCAGGGTTGCACAGCGTGCAGGGGCGGCTCGGTTACTGTTCCGGCCTTCCGGCCGCGCGCTCACTGGCGCTGCGGTGGTGTTACTCGCACAGGTAATCCCACAACCGGCGATCAAGCCTTTATACTGTTTTCAAATTCTGAAAGGCGGTTGCCGGAGTCCGTGCATGCGAATACCCGTGGCTGTTCCTGCTCTTCTGGTTCTGACGCTGGCGTTGCCGGCCTGTCAGTTGATGCCGGACGGGGCTGAGGCGGCGGATCACCAGCTGAGCTGTGGTGACCGCACTCTGGGGTACAGTGTTGCCGGAGACCGGCTGCAGCTGCACATGGAGGACGGCAGGCGGGAACTCAGGCGCGAGGAAAGTGCCACTGGAGCCCTGTATCGCAGCCGTTCCGGCGACACCGAGTTCTGGAGCAAGGGCGAGCGGGTTACCGTAACCCTGGCCGGGGAGCGTCTTCCCGAGTGCAGGCATACGGACCGTGCGAGCCTGGAGTCCCCCGAATGGCGTGTGTTCGCGGTGGAGGACGCGTCGGTACCGGAACAGGCACGGCCGGTCACCCTGAACTTCATGCCGGAGGGCCGTCTTGCGGGGCGGTCCGGCTGCAACCACTTCATGGCGGCCTGGGAACGTGTCGGGGATCGCTTGATCATTGAGCGGGCAGCCACCACCCGGATGGCCTGTCCGCCTTCTGTCATGGGCTTCGAGCAACGGTTTATCGGGGCTTTGAGCCGGGTTGAAAACGCTCGCATGGAAGCGGATGGAACCCTGGTGCTCGTTGGTCGTGAGGACAACGGGTTGATCAGGGCCTCGGCATCCGCGGAAGGAGGCCCGGAATGACAGACCGGATCAGGACCCGGCGGATCCATGATTCCGTCTCCGACGACGATGGTTACCGCGTGCTGGTGGACCGGGTCTGGCCCCGGGGCATCAGCAAGCAGGCAGCGGCACTGGATGAATGGTGCCGTGAGCTGGCACCTTCCACGGAACTGCGCAAATGGTTTGGGCATGACCCGGAACGCTGGCAGGGGTTCCGGGAGGCCTACCGGGATGAGCTGGCCCAGTGCCCTGAAGCGCTCTCCCAGCTTATGGAACAGATGGAAAAGGGCTGCGTGACCCTCCTGTATGCCGCCCGCGACCGCGAGCACAACCAGGCGGTGGTATTGGCGGAGGTTCTGGCACAGGAGTGGGCTGAGACCATGGGCCCCAACGAATCCAGTTCACCGGTGTGTTACGCGGACCAGGTCCCCGACACCGGTGCCGACCGAGGTTGAATCTTTGTTGAAAGCAGATGGAAGTCGGGCACTGGCGCTGGCAGCGCTGGTGCTGGTGGGCCTGACAGGCTGCAGCCTTCGCCCGCCGGATGTTGACCCCAAGGTTGTGCGGGTGGGCGAGGTGGCCCAACAGAGCCAACAATCCCACCAATCCGCGGATGAGGCCGCCAGTGAACCGGCCTCCGCGGAAAACAGCGATGGCGCGGACGATAGCAGCAGGGAGACAAAACCTTCCTTCGCTGAACAACGCGAGCAGGTCTCCCGGCCCGCGCAGCTGGATGAGCCGGAGGCGCTGGGCCGCGCACTGGCGGCGTTCTACCGTATGCGCTCGCGGGCCTTCATGGCGCCCGTGGCCAGCCATGTTCAGGGTACCGTGAATCTGGGTGGTTCAGGCGGTGACCGTGAAACCCGGCGTTGCCCGGACGGCGGTGTTTTCCACCTGGAATGGCAGGGGCCGGACGGCGAGCGCTCGGGCTCCAGGGAGCTGCTCTACCAGTTTGATCAGTGCCGTGGTCACTTTGGGGATGGCCCCATGCTATCGCTCAACGGTTATTACCGGCGAGACTTCCGCCCCCTGGTAGGGCGTGAGCAGGTGATTGAGTCCTTCGATGTCCATGGCTACCAGGGAGAAGGCAGCCAGCGTCAGCCGATCGCTCTGCGTGGTGAGCAGCGGGTCCTGCGCCCGGCTGAGGGCGGTGTGGTGCGCAGTACCGAGCGTATGGAGATGGTGCTGGGCGAAACCTATACCGCTCTCAGGGGGGTGCGTGATGAGATCACCCCGGAGGAAGGGGAGGGCGACAGTGACTTCGCCTCCTTCAACACGCGTTTCGTGACCACGATTGAGGGGCGCCTGTTCAGTTCCGAGCTCGGGGGCTGGGTGGATATCGCCACCGGCACGGGGCTGGTGGAGCAACAGGCCCCCTGCTCTGCCAGTGGCGTTGTGGCCATCAGTGCCGAGCGTAATGGCGAGGTGCGCTTCGGGCCCCACACCGGAACCCATCACCGGGTGGCGCTGGAACTGGAAAGCGGTGAGGTGGTCCGGTATGAACGCTGCTCCAGCTTCGGGGAGGCGTTCGGCTTCGGGCGCTAGCGTTCGGACGCCATCCAGTCCAGTAGCTGTTCGGCCATGCGGTCGGTAGCCGTGCCCATGGCGCGGGCTGCGGCCGTGGGCGTGTTTTTCGCCAGCGGTTCGGAGACATTGAACCGGCGGGTGGCTCTGGTGCCGTCTTCCCGTCTGTCGACCAGCTGCGCATCGAACCGGATCACGGCTCGTGGCGTTGCCCCGGTCTGGTCCACCAGGAAGGCGCGTAGATGGCCGCTCAGGCCCAGGTCCGCGTTCAGGTTGTCATCACGGATGCCCAGTGTGCGGAAGGCGCCGGTGTTGTGGAAGGCGTCCAGAACCTGATCCCGCCAGAGTTCCGGAGCCGGCGCGCTCCAGCGGATGCCTGACCAGGCGCTCAGGCGCTGCCCCTCGCGGAGTACGACCACCCGGTTGCTGCTGGTGAGGTCGTCTGCCCTGGGGGCCCGGATCTCCAGTGACGTGGCGCTGGGCTCCACGGGCTGTTCGTTCAGGCTGGAGGGCGGCAGCCGGTAGAGCTCATAGCGGTTGGGTTCCGGCAGCACGCTGCAGGCCCCCACAAGGGTGACGGCAAGCAGTATCACAAGCCGTGCCGGCAGATGGGCCGTGTGCTTCATGGCTGGTATTCCTCGAGTTTGTCCCGATTGAAGAGGGTGCCGGCCGCATCGGATTCCAGCCGCTGGCTGAGATCACGCAGTGCGCCCAGGGTCCGGCGCATTTCCTCCAGGGTCGGGCCCAGGCTGGCGGACCCCTGCATGGCCTTTTCCAGGGCTTCCCTGTTGCCGCTGACCAGTGCCTCGACCTCCGTAACCGCCCGGCGTGTGGCTCGTGCGGCTTCCGCGGTATCCGCCAGGGCCTGCGACGCGTCTTTCTTCAGCATCTGCCGGGTATCCGTGATCAGAGCCCGTGCTTCGCTCAGGGTTGTCTGCGCTTGCTGGCCGGTCCGGTTCCAGGTCTCCAGGGTCCTGCTGATCCGTTCCTGCTGGTTGTTCAGGTTGCGGGTCAGTTCCGCCATGCCGTCCAGGGTCCGGTCGATGTGCTCCAGGTTGCGTCTGGAGAGCAGGGATTCCATGCGCTGCACCAGCTGGTTGATGTTGGCGAGGATGTCGCCGCTCTGTTCGCGCAGCTGTGAGAACGGCGACGGACGGGCCGGGATCTCCGGCGTGGTGCCGGGTTCCGACACCAGGGCCAGGCTGTTCGGTGTGCCACCACTGAGCCGGATATGGGCGGTTCCGGAGAGCAGGCCCGTGGGCTGGATCTGGGCATGGGTGTTCTGTTTGACGGGCGTGCTTGGATCCACCTCGATGCGGGAAAGCACCCGGCGTGGGTCGCGCGGATCGAGTTCAAGCGAGGTGACCTGACCAACCGTAATGCCGTTGTATTTGACGTTACTGCCAACGGTGAGCCCTGAGACGGCCTCATTGAAGATGATGCGGTATTCCGCCTGCTTCTGATGGAGACCGCCTTCCGACAACCACCAGCCGAACAGCAGCAGACCGGCCACCATCAGGATGGCAAAGAGCCCGATCAGGATGTGATGGGCACGGGTCTCCATTCAGGCACTCTCCCGGTTGGTGGATGATTGGCGCATGGCCGCCCGGCCACGTGCCCCGTGGAAGTAGGCCCGGATCCACTCATCGTCCATGTTGGCAACCTCGTCAAGGGTACCTATGGTCATTACGTGCCCCTGGCCGAGCACGGCTACCCGATCACATACGCGGTGGAGTGTGTCCAGATCATGGGTCACCAGGAACACGGTCAGGCCCAGGGCGTCGCGCAGGGTCAGGATCAGTTCGTCGAAAGCGGCGGCGCTGATGGGATCAAGGCCAGCCGTGGGCTCATCGAGAAAGAGCAGATCCGGATCCAGCGCCAGCGCCCGGGCCAGGGCGGCGCGCTTGACCATGCCGCCGGAGAGGGCTTCCGGGTAGAGCCTTGCGGTCTTGGCCTCCAGGCCGGTGAGCCGGATCCGGGTAAGCGCCAGTGCTTCGGCATCGGCCTTTCCGAGGCCCGCCTTCTCCCGCAGGGGCAACGAGATGTTCTCGCACAGGGTCAGAGAGGAATAGAGAGCCCCACGCTGGAACAGCACCCCCGTACGACGGGTCAGGCGTGGATCCGGCGCGCCCCGGTGGTCCAGGGGGGCGCCCTCGAGGTTGATGCGGCCGTTATTGGGTTCATGCAGGCCGATGATGCTGCGCAGCAGTACCGACTTGCCGGAGCCGGAGCCGCCGACCACGCCCAGGATCTCCCCCTTGTTCAGGCTCAGATCCAGATTCTCATGGACCCTGTGATCCCCGAAACGGTTACTCAGTCCGCTGACCTCGATAAGGGCGCCGCGCGCGGTATCCATCACCATCCGATCTCCATGAAATACATGGCCGCCAGGGCATCCAGAAGGATCACCACAAAAATCGACTGTACCACGCTGGAAGTGGTGTGTACCCCGACGGAGCGGGCGCTGCCCCCGGCTTTGAAGCCTTCCAGGCAACCGATGACGGCGATCAGGAAAGCGAAGAAGGGGGCTTTGACCAGGCCCGCAAGGAAATGGTTGAGCGGGACTTCACTGATGGCCGTTATGAAGCGCGAAACCGGAATATCCACCACGGTCAGGGCAATGAGACCACCGCCGCCAAGACCGGCGAGTACGGCGATGAAGCTGAGCATGGGCAGTACCAGCACCACGGCCAGTACCCGTGGCAGAACCTCCAGCTCCACTGGGTCCAGGCCCTGGGCGCGCAGGGCGTCCAGTTCCTCGTTGGCGTTCATGGCCCCGATATGGGCGGTGAAGGCGCTGGCGGTGCGCCCGGCCATGACAATGGCGGTGATCAGAACACCGAATTCCCGCAGGAAGGAGTAGGCGACCAGGTCGATGGTGTAGACGCTGGCGCCGAACTGGCCCAGAACCGTGGCACCCAGGTAGGCGATGACCGCGCCCACGGCGAAGGTGAGCAGGGCAACAATCGGCACGGCGTTGAGGCCGGTGGTCTCCATGTGGTGCAGCAGCGCGGTGAACCGCCAGCGCCGGGGCGAGATCAGGCAGCGCCCGGCACAGGCGATAACGGCCCCGATGAACCCGATCAGCAGCCGCGCCTTGGCGGTGGCATCGGTCAGTGCCTTGCCCATGCGTGCCAGCAGCTCCAGGGGGCCCCAACGGGTCTCCGGTGGCAGGGTGCCACAGTCGGCCATGGCATTCGCCACGGTGATCAGCAGGGCCCGGCGGGCTTCCGGGAGTTCCGGGCTGTTCCCGGCGATCTGGCGCAGGCGCTCGCCGCCCACCAGTTCCGCCAGCAGGGTGGCCCCCGCTGTATCCAGATGCTGGATGCCGTCGAGCACCACCTGGGTGGGGGCGCTGCTGATGGCCCTTGTGCTTCGGCGCAGGGCGCTGTAATGGGTCAGGGTCCAGTCACCCGTGGCCCGGAGCGTCTGCCCGTCGTCGGCGCGCTGGAGCTGCCCCGGTTCAGTCCCCGCCATGGGGGCTCCGGGGCCATGGCTGGTCAGTCGAAGATCCCGTCATAGAAACGCAGGGTCCCTTCCCAGGCTGTTTCCGCCGCGTGTTCGTCATAGCCCACTGGCATGTCGAACTCCCTGGCGTACTGATCCGCCTTCGGGTTCATGAACGAGTGCTGGACGCCCGGGAAGCTGCGCAGCGCGTAGTCCACGTCAGCGCTGTGCATTTCCTGAACGAAGCCGGAAACCTGTTCAGAGGGGACGAACTGGTCGGCGCCGCCGGTATAGGCCCGCACGGCTGCTTCCACCTCACCGGATTCCGCCTCGATGGGGCTGCCCAGGCTGCCGTGGAAACTCACCACGCCCTCCAGGTCCATGCCCAGGCGGGCCATGTTCAGGACCACGGCGCCCCCGAAGCAGTAACCCTGGGCGGCGATCTGGTCAGGATCGACAGTGTCGTGTTCCTGCAGCTGCTGCATGGCGGTTCGGAAGCGGGCCTGCATCAGGTCCATGTTGCTGCTGGCCTGCTCCATGAACTCCTTGGCCTTCTCGGGATGCTCGGCGTGTTTGCCTTCGCCGTACATATCCAGCGCCAGAGCGGTATAGCCTTCTTCCGCCAGCTTCTCCGCCTGGTTGCGGCTGAACTCACCGTGGCCCCACCACTCATGAACCACCAGAACACCGGGGCGTTCCCCGCTGACGCTGTCATCCCAGGCCATGTAGCCTGTGTGGGTCTGACCCTGGACGCTGTACTCAATCTCCTGGGTCTGGACGGCCGCTGTTGCCGGCACGGCGATTAATGCGGTTAGAGCAAGCGGAATACCCACACGGGTCAATGTGCCTGTCATGTTCAACTCCCTTGGTTTGGGCTTGTGTTCGAAACCATACGCCAGGTCGGGGGTTGCCGACCAGTCCTGTCTCAGCCGTTGCTGAGCTGGTCCCGGATCAGTTTCTTGTTCACCTTGCCGACGCTGGTCTTGGGGATGTCCTCAACGAAGTCAATCCCCTGCGGGATGGCCCACTTGTTGATGGTGCCGTTGTCCACGAAGCCCTGGAGATGGCTCTTGATGGTCTCGGCGTCGGCATCCTGGCCGGGATTCAGGACCACCAGGGCGTGCGGGCGTTCACCCCATTTCTCGTCCGGCAGGCCCACAACCGCGGCGGCGGCCACGGCCGGATGCTGGCTGATCAGATTCTCCAGGTCCAGCGAGGAGATCCATTCACCGCCGGTCTTGATCACGTCCTTGATGCGGTCCTTGATCACCAGGGTGTTGTCCGGCTCGATGCTGGCAACGTCGCCGGTGTGCAGCCAGCCCCCGGCCCACAGTTCCTCGCCCTTTTCGGGATTCTTGAGGTAGCTGGCGGTCAGCCAGGGTGACCTGGCCACGACTTCGCCCTGGGCCACGCCGTCTTTCGGCAGTGGGTTGCCGTCTTCGTCGTGGATTTCGATCTCGGCCATGGGCACCGGTACACCGGTCTTGATGCGCTTCTCCGTCTGCTGTTCCGGCGGCAGGTCCAGGTCCTCGGGTTTGAGGTGGGTGGCGGTCAGCAGTGGGCCGGTCTCGGACATGCCGTAGCCGGTGTACATGCTGATGCCCATCCTGGCCGCTGCATCACACAGCCCCTTGGGCAGGGCGCTGCCGCCGATCAGAACATGCCAGTTGCTCAGGTCCGCGGTCTTGATGCCGTCAGTGGCCATGAGCATCTGCATGATGGTGGGCACGCAGTGGGAGAAGGTGACGTTGTGGGTCTTCAGAAGCTCCACCAGAAGCTCTGGCTCATAACGGCCGGGGTAGACCTGCTTTACACCCATCATGGTGGCGGCGTAGGGCACCCCCCAGGCATGCACATGGAACATGGGTGTGATCGGCATGTAGACGTCGCTGGAGCGCAGCAGGGGCTGTTCATCAAAATGTGACAGGGTGCCGGTGGCCACCAGCGTGTGCAGTACCAGCTGGCGGTGGGTGAAGAACACGCCCTTGGGGTTGCCGGTGGTGCCGGTGGTGTAGAAGGTGGTGGCGATGGCGTTTTCGTCGAAATCCGGGAATTCGAAGCAGGGCTTGGCCTTGCCCAGCAGGGCTTCGTATTCGCCGTGGGTTTCCAGCTGGGTTTTCTTCGCGGCGTTGTTGTCCGTGAGCTGGATGGTGCCCTTGACGGTTTCCAGCTGGTCGCTGACTTCCTCCACCAGGGGCAGGAAATCATCGTGGATCAGAACCAGGTCATCCTCGGCGTGGTTCATGGTGTAGAGGATCTGTTCCGGTGAAAGGCGTACGTTCACGGTGTGCAGCACAGCGCCGATCATGGGAATGGCGAAGAAGCATTCCAGGTAGCGCGGGGTGTCCCAGTCCAGTACTGCCACTGTGTCGCCTGGCTTAACTCCTGCATCCGTGAGCACATGGGCGAGGCGGTGGATGCGCTCGACCAGGTCGGTGTAGGTGTAGCGGCTGCGGTTGGCGTAGATGATCTCCTGGTCCGGGTTGTAGCGCGGGCCGGAAAGCAGCAGCTGTTTGATGAGCAGGGGGTAGCTGTGCGCGTTCTCGGCGGCGGGCAGGGTCTTGGGCTGTGCCATTGGGCACCTCTCTTGCTTGTTGTTGGATGTGCACCCGACAAGCCTAATACAAAACGCCGCGTATTCACCCCCATTTAGGGATCTTAATCGGAATCCATCACCAGAGAACCAGGATCAGCAGCGCTCCCAGGGCCAGCCGGTAGATGACGTAGGGCATGAGCCCGATCCGCTCCAGGAAGCGCAGGAACAGGTGAATGCACAGCAGGGCACTGATGAACGAGAGCAGCGTGCCCGAGGCGATGGCGTGCCAGTCCGTGGCGCCGCCCTGTTCGATGAGCTCCAGGGTCTTGAGGGCACCGGCGGCCGTGATCAGCGGGATGGAGAGCCAGAAGGAGAAGCGCGCCGCATCTTCCCGCCGCAGGCCCAGGAAGAGGGCGGCGGTGATGGTGATGCCGGAGCGCGAGGTCCCCGGGATCAGTGCCAGGGCCTGGGCGAGACCAATGAGCAGGGCATCCCTGAGCGTAACGCTGCTCAGTTGGCGCCGGCGCGAACCGGCGGCATCCGACCACCAGAGCAGCAGGCCGAAGCCGATGGTGGTGGCGGCGATGACCCAGCCTGAGCGGAGTTCGTCCTCAACAAAATCGTTGAGCAGCAGACCGGCCAGGCCCGCGGGAATGGTGCCCAGGATGACCGCCCAGGCCAGCCGGCTGTCTTCGGTGACGGTCCGCTGGGCGGTATCCCGTACCCAGGCGTTACCCATGCGGAACACATCCCGGCGGAAATAGCTGAGCACGGCACAGAGTGAGCCCACGTGCACGGCCACGTCGAAGGCCAGGCCCTGATCCTGCCAGTTGAGCACCGCTGAGGGGAGAATGAGATGGGCCGAGCTGCTGATCGGAAGGAATTCCGTCAGGCCCTGGATAATGGCCAGTACGATGATCTGCCAGAGGTCCATGGCGTGATGACCCATAAAAAAAGCCGCAGCGTTCACTGCGGCTTTCTGAATACTGGTAGCAAGGGGCGGATTCGAACCGCCGACCCCGGCATTATGAGTGCCGTGCTCTAACCAACTGAGCTACCTTGCCGCAAACCCGTCCAACGCCTGACCTTCGGCGTTGAGGCGCGTATTCTCTGGATTTTTCCCCGGGGTGTCAAGGCACCCCGGGAATTGTGGCCAGAACGGCCGATCAGCCTGAATGACCTTCAGCACCCTCTTTGGCGAAGTACTCCCGGGTAACAGCGAATACCGTGCCGGAGAGGGCGAGCAGTGCGATCAGGTTGGGGATGGCCATCAGGGCGTTGAGCACATCAGCGATCAGCCAGATCAGCTCCAGGTTGGCCACGGCGCCCAGCACCAGCAGGACAACCCACAGGTAACGGTAAGGCATGATCACCTTGACGCCGAACAGGAACTCGGCACTGCGCTCGCCGTAATAGCTCCAGGCCACGATGGTGGTAAAGGCGAAGAAGATCATGCCGAAGGTGACCACCCAGTTACCGCCAGGGATGCCCTGGTTGAAGGCCATGGAGGTCAGGGCCGCGCCTGACTCGCCGGTTTCCCATGCCCCGGTAAGCACAATCACGAGGGCCGTCATGGTGCACACCACAATGGTGTCGATGAAGGTCCCCATCATGCCCACGGTGCCCTGGCGTACCGGGCTGTTGGTCTGTGCCGCCGCATGCGCGATGGGGGCGGAGCCAAGGCCGGCCTCATTGGAGAACACGCCACGTGCCACACCGAAGCGCAGCGCTGCCCATACAGCAGCACCTGCGAACCCGCCAGTGGCCGCCGTTCCAGTGAACGCGCCGGTGACGATGTTTGCCAGTGCGCCGGGAACCTCGGGCAGGTTCCAGAGGATGACGGCAAGCGCGCCCAGGATGTAGATCACGGCCATCAGCGGAACCACCTTTTCGGTGAGGTGGGCGATGCGGCGTATACCACCGATGATCACGAGGAACACCAACACGGCCAGTACCACTCCGGTCACCCATGGGGGTACCGACAGGTTGGCTTCGACCACATCCGCCACGGCGTTGGCCTGCACAGTGTTACCGATCCCGAAAGCCGCCACCATGGCAAAGAAGGCGAACAGGACACCCAGCCAGTGCCAGCGCGCCCCCAGGCCGTTCTTGATGTAGTACATGGGCCCGCCGACGTAGCGCCCGTCTTCATCAACCTCGCGGTACTTAACGGCGAGGAGGGCCTCCGCGTACTTCGTGGCCATGCCCACCAGCGCCGTCATCCACATCCAGAACACGGCGCCCGGTCCGCCCAGTGCAATGGCTGTGGCCACACCGCCGATGTTACCGGTACCAATGGTTGCGGACAGGCTGGTGGAAAGGGCCTGGAAAGGGGTGATCTCGCCTTCTTCCTGGGAGCTCCGGCCCAGGAACATTTGCTTGAAGCCGTAACCGATGCGGCGTATGGGCATGCCGCGCAGCCCCAGCGTCAGAAAGAGGCCGGTGCCGAGCAGCAGAACCAGCATCGCGGGTCCCCACACGACGCTGCTTATGCTCTCCAGTGCGCTCATTAGTGTTTCCATGCAGTCCTCCAGTTCTGGTTTTTCTATGGGAATGACGGCTTCAGCCGAGTATGTCTTCAGGGGAGGTGGCGCTCCGCCCCTGACTTTGTGCCACCGGAACGCAGGTCAGTACGCCATCCGCTACGTTCAGGCCATTGCGCAGGTTGGAGTCCGCCCGCAATGCCTCGCGCCAGCCCTGGTCAGCGAGGCTGAGGACATGTGGCAATGTGGCATTGGTGAGAGCCAGTGTGGACGTTCTGGGAACGGCGCCTGGCATATTGGCCACACAGTAATGGACGACACCATCCACCACGTAGGTGGGGTCGGCATGGGTCGTGGGCTGACTGGTCTCGAAGCAGCCGCCCTGATCGATGGCGACGTCCACCAACACCGCACCGCTGTTCATCCGCTTGACCATATCACGCGTAACAAGCTTGGGAGCGCCGGCGCCACTGACAAGGACAGCGCCGATTACCAGGTCACTGTCCACAACAGCCCCTTCCAGGCTGGTTCCTGTGGCATAGAGCGTTTTCAGGGCTGGCCCGAATTGATGGGACAGGCGCTCGAGGACGTCCGGACTGCGATCCAGAACCGTGACGTCCGCGCCCATGCCCAGCGCGATCTGGATGGCGTTCTGCCCAACCACGCCCCCGCCAATGACGGTTACCCGGGCTGGCATCACCCCGGGAACACCTCCCATAAGCAGGCCACGGCCCCCGAAGATGCTCTCCAGAGCCTGTGCTCCCGCCTGGGCGGACAGCCGACCGGCTACCTGTGACATTGGGCGCAGGAGTGGTAAGCGGCCCTGGTCATCCGTAACGGTTTCATAGGCGATACAGGTGGCACCAGAGTTCATGAGGGCGTCGGTCAACGCCTTATCCGGTGCCAGGTGGAGATAGGTGAACAGTATGTGCTGTGGTCCCAGCAGCTCACATTCGCTGGGTTGGGGCTCTTTGACCTTAACGATGAGTTCCGCCTTGCTGAATACTGCCTCAGCATGGGGCAGTATATGGGCGCCTGCCTGCTGGTAGTGCTCGTCGCTGGCGTCAATACCCTGGCCGGCGCCGGTCTCCACGTACACGGAATGCCCGTTTGCTGCCAGTTCCCCGACCGCCTCCGGTGTCAGCCCAACCCGAAACTCCTGGCTCTTGATCTCCTTCGGGACCCCAATCTGCATGTCGTCGTCCTCGGATGGCTTGTGTGCGAGCGTTCATGCTAGTGCATCTGCATAAGCAATGTCTCTGCCAAATCAAGCTTATAGCGATGGGGAATGCAAGGAATGGCGGAAAAGAAAAGGCTGACTGGCAGGGGGGCGTTTACCGGGTCTGACAGCGAGTATGCTGTCAGACCCGGTGGACGGGGCTAGACGTTAAAGCGGAAGTGGATGACATCACCATCCTGGACGATGTACTCCTTGCCCTCCAGCCGCCATTTGCCGGCTTCCTTGGCACCGTGCTCGCCGTTGTAGGCGATGAAGTCGTCGTAGCTGACAACCTCGGCCCGGATGAAGCCACGCTCGAAGTCGGTGTGGATCACGCCGGCGGCCTGGGGCGCCGTGGAGCCGGTGGGGAAGGTCCAGGCGCGGACTTCCTTGGGACCGGCGGTGAAGTAGGTCTCCAGGCCGAGCAGGTTGTATCCGGCGCGGATCACGCGGTCCAGGCCCGGTTCCTCCATGCCCATCTCCGAGAGGAATTCGGTCTTTTCCTCATCCTCAAGCTCGGCAATCTCGGACTCGATCTTGTTGCAGATGGCGACCACCCCGGCGCCTTCGCGTTCAGCAATGGCGTTCACCGCATCAAGGTGCGGGTTGTCCTGGAAGCCGTCCTCGTTGACGTTGGCGATGTAGACGGTGGGTTTGGCCGTGAGCAGGTGCAGTTCGCGGATCAGCGCCTGGTCGTCCTCGGACAGATCCATGGAGCGTACCGGATCGCCCTCGTTGAGTACCGGCTTGATGCGCTCGAAGAGTTCCAGCTGGGCCTTGGCGGTCTTGTCGCCACCCTTGGCGGCGCGCTCTGTCTTCTTGGTGGTGTTCTCGATGGTCGCCAGATCCGCCAGTGCCAGCTCGGTGTTGATCACTTCGATGTCCGATGCCGGGTCGATGCTGTTGGAGACGTGCATGATGTCTTCGTCCTCAAAGCACCGCACCACGTGGGCAATGGCTTCGGTCTCGCGGATGTTGGCCAGGAACTGGTTGCCCAGTCCTTCACCCTTGGAAGCGCCGGAGACCAGACCCGCGATGTCGACGAATTCCATGGTCGTGGGAATCGTCTTCTCCGGCTTGACGATCTCCGCGATGCGGTAGAGACGCGGGTCGGGGACGGAGACCACACCGGCGTTGGGCTCAATGGTGCAGAAGGGGAAGTTTTCGGCGTCGATGCCGGCGCTGGTCAGCGCGTTGAAAAGCGTGGACTTGCCCACGTTGGGCAGCCCAACGATGCCGCATTTGAATCCCATAGCCTGTGATCCTTAACGGAGTTCGTGATGAATGATGGTTACTCGTGACGGAACGCGTGCAGGCGGTTCATGGCCGTGCTCCAGTCTCCCCGGAGGGCGTCCGGCAGGGCGCGCACGGTTTCGTCCAGTGCCGCCTCGATCGCGTTCATTTCCCGCTTGCCGGCGTTACTGAGCACGTAGTTGATGACCTGCTTGCTGTCGCCGGGATGACCCACGCCCACGCGCAGCCTGTGGAAGTCCGAGCTGCCCAGATGGCTGATGATGTCCCGCAGCCCGTTATGGCCACCATGGCCACCGCCTTTCTTGAACCGTGCCGTGCCGGGGGGCAGGTCGAGCTCGTCATGGGCAACCAGTATGGATTCGGGTGGGATACGGAAGAAGTCACTCAGCGCCTTCAGGGAACGGCCGCTGTGGTTCATGTAGGTCGTGGGGAAAAGCAGGTGGAGATCCTGCCCCTGCCAGATCACCTTGCTGTGGTAACCCAGGAACTTACGCTCTTCACGCAGGGGCTGCCCGGCTTCCCGGGCGAGCATCTCCACAAGCCAGGCCCCGGCGTTGTGGCGGGTTCCGGCGTATTTGGGCCCGGGGTTGCCGAGCCCGGCAATGAGCCTGACCACGTCGGATGCCATAGCGGGGCCTGAACGGGCGGCTTATTCCTCGCCGCCTTCCTCTTCGTCGCTGTCGGCAGAGCCGCCACCGCCGGCTTCCTCGGCCTTCTTGCCCTTGGGCTTGTGCACGGAGACAACCGGCTGGTCGTGGTCTTCGCCATGCTGCAGGGCAACGATCTCGACGCCCTTGGGCAGCTTGAGGTCCGACAGGTGCACGATCTCCTCGAGTGCCACCTCGTTCATGTCCACCTCGAGGTACTCGGGCAGATCGTCCGGCAGGCAGGTCACTTCGACTTCCATGGCGTCGTGGGAGACGACACCGCCCTCAAGCTTGATCGCCGGCGCGCTTTCCTCATTGAGGAAGTGGACCGGGACCGTGACGTTGATCTTGTGGCCCTTCTCGACGCGCTGGAAGTCCGCGTGGGTCAGGATCGGCTTGTAGGGATGACGCTGAAGATCCTTGATGATCACGTCTTCCTTCTTGCCGTCGATGCTCAGGGAAATGATATGCGTGAAGAAGGCTTCGTTCTCGATCGCCTTTTTCAGGTCATTGTGCCAGAGCGTGATCGGCATCGGATCCTTGCCTTCGCCGCCGTAGACGATGGCCGGGATCTTGCGCTCAACGCGACGCAGGCGGCGGCTCGCACCCTTCCCTTTGACGTCGCGCTGGAATGCTTCAAGTTCAAATTCTTGTGCCATGGTTCCTCCTGGGCATCCACGGGGCCCGCGACCAGGCTCTGGTCCGTGGACGGTTCGAATCAGCCCTTGGGGCTGGTTAACAGTCAATAACGCCGCGCGACCACGGCACCGATTCACTCGATGTTGTAGTCGAACATGGCGCTGATGGATTCCTCGTTGCAGACCCGGCGGATGGACTCCGCAAGCAGGCCCGACATATCGAGGGAGCGGATTTTATCACACTGAGCGCCTTTGTCACTCAGCGGAATCGTGTCCGTGACGACGAGTTCATCCAGGCGCGAGGACTGGATGTTGTCGATGGCGGGACCGGAGAGAACCGGGTGCACGATGTAGGAGCGCACGCTGTTGGCGCCATGCTCCTTGAGGGCGTTGGCGGCCTTGCACAGGGTGCCGGCGGTGTCGACGATGTCGTCGACCAGGATGCAGGTCTTGTCCTTTACATCACCGATGATGTGCATGACCTGGGAGTCGTTGGCGCGCGGACGGCGCTTGTCGATGATCGCCAGGTCCGCGTCCAGCAGCTTGGCGATGGCACGGGCCCGCACCACGCCGCCAACGTCCGGGGAAACGATCACGTAGTCCTCGTTGATGTGCTGGCGCTCAATGTCGTCCAGCAGCACCGGCGTGGCGTAGATGTTGTCCACCGGGATGTCGAAGAAGCCCTGGATCTGGTCCGCGTGCAGGTCGACCGTCAGAACGCGGTCGATACCGGCGCTGGTGACCATGTCCGCCACCAGCTTGGCGGTGATGGAGACCCGGCTGGAACGTGGGCGGCGATCCTGGCGCGCGTACCCGAAGTAGGGCACAACGGCCGTGATGCGTGCTGCCGAGGCGCGGCGCAGGGCGTCCACCATGACCAGCAGTTCCATCAGGTTGTCGTTGGTCGGGGCGCAGGTGGACTGCAGGATGAAGACGTCACGGCCACGTACATTCTCGTTGAGCTCGACCGTGGTTTCGCCATCACTGAACTTCGCGACGGTGGCGTCACCGAGCGGGATATTCAGGCGTTTTGAGACATTGCGGGCCAGTCGGGGATTGGCATTCCCCGCGAACACCATCAGGTTGGACACGATTGAATCCCTCTGCGGTTCGTCTGAGCGTTCGTGCGGTTCGGAAGGGGGAAGATGGCTGGGGTGGCAGGATTCGAACCTGCGAATGACGGGATCAAAACCCGCTGCCTTACCACTTGGCGACACCCCATCTGATCGTTTATCCGGCATCAATCCAGTTCACCCAGTTGCGTGTACAGTGGAGACCGGTTTCTGCTCTGGGCGATGAAACCGTTGATGCCTGAGGGTTTCTCCGCGTGTGCGTCAATGGCTGCGGATTGTGTCTCGAAAGGACAGAAAACGCAACCCCCTGTGCCCGTGAGCCGGGCTTCACCGTATTCCCCAAGCCATTCAAGAGCCTGGTCCACGGCCGGGTAAAGCTGACGCACGATGGGTTCGCAGTCGTTTCGGAACCCGTCGCTACCCTCAAAAGCGGTGCGTATTCTGCGTTTCGGGGTGTCCCGTGTCAAGTCGGGATGACCAAAGATTTTTGCGGTACTGATTTCGACCTCCGGAACCAGCACGAGATACCAGTGTTCGGGGGGCACAACCGGGGTGAGCTGTTCGCCCACGCCTTCGCCCCAGGCGGCAACACCATGAATGAACACGGGCACGTCGGCCCCCAGCTCCAGACCCAGGGTGGCCAGTTGTGGCCGGCTCAGTCCGGTTTCCCAGAGGTGGTTGAGGCCCACCAGGGCGGTGGCCGCATCGGAGCTGCCGCCGCCCAGACCACCGCCGGCGGGCAGGATCTTGGTCAGTTCGATCTCGGCGCCCAGGCCAGTGCCGGTGCGTGCCCGGAGGCGTTCCGCGGCGCGCGTGATGAGGTTATCACCGGGCGGCAGCCACTCCGGGCCATGCACCCGGATCAGGCCGTCATTACGGGGGGTGATCCGCAGCCGGTCACTGTGGTCCAGGAACTGGAACAGGGTCTGGAGTTCGTGATAGCCGTCATTCCGGCGCCCGGTAATGTGCAGGAAGAGGTTGAGTTTGGCCGGGGCGGGCAGGTCCAGGGGGGTCATGGGGTTTCAGGCGTCCACCGGGTGATGACCAGCCGCAGGCGCAGGTCGTTACGCGTCGCCGTGAGGCTGTGTGGTACTGCCTCAACGCCGGCCAGGGTGGCATAGTTGCTGTAATGGATTTCCCAGCCCTGTTGGCGCAGATGACTGATCCGGCCCTGTTGATCAAAGAAGACATCGGCCGGGCTGTCCTGCAGTGGCAGGCCGCGCACCCAGATGTACAGGGCTTCCACCGGCAGCGACCAGCCCAGGGTTTCGCGGATCAGGGCGTCCGGGTCGTCGGAGAGGTACTGTTGCCCATCGGAGTCCGTGATGGTGAGGAAGGTGGGGGAACCTTCCAGGCGCACGCTGCCCATGCCCATGAAGGCGGAGGACATCTCGATCAGGAACTGGTCACCGTTCTGGACCCACTCGCGGATGAACGCGGAGTCGTTGCCCTGCTCATGGCGCACCGCCACCTTGCCCTGGAGTGTCCATTGGTTGAGCGTGCGCAGTTCGGCCTGGCGGGCCTGCCAGCCTTCCGGCTGTGCGCGGGTCAGGCTGTCATCAGGGGCTGGCGCCGGCGGCGCGGTCATGCAGCCCTGGAGAAGACCCCCCAGAACCACCATGCCGAGCAGGCGTTGGGCCTGTTTCATTACAGGGTCTCCGGTTCGAGGTCCAGTTCCTCAAGAATGTCGAGGAGCGGCTTCAGTGCCTCCGTGCTGTCCGTTTCCTCCAGGGTGCGGCGCCACAGGGTGCGGGCTTCTTCCCGGCGGTCCACGGCCCACAGCACCCGACCGAGGTGAGCGGCGATCTCCGGGTCCTGGAGGCGCTCATAGGCCCTGCCCAGATAGTCCAGGGCTTTCTCGTGCTGGCCCCGGTGGTAGTGGATCCAGCCGGCGCTGTCGAGGATGGCCGGGTTGTCGGGATCCATTTCGAGCGCCTGCATGATGAGCTTTTCCGCCTCTTCATAACGCTCGGTGTGCACTGTCAGGGTGTAGCCGAGCGCATTCATGGCCACGGCATTCTCCGGTTCCGCCTCGAGCACCTGGCGGAGGTCGGCTTCCATGCCCTCGATGTCGCCGGTGCGCTCGCGCAGCATGGCGCGGGTGTAGCGGATTTCGGTGTTGTCCGGGGTCTGTTCGAGGGCATCACTGGCAACGTCCAGAGCCTTTTCCGGCGCCCCCAGATCCAGCAGGAGGTTGATCTCCATCTGCCACAGTCGGGCGCTCTGGCCCGGCAGGCGTGAGCGGAGGTTCTCCAGGTTGCTGCGCACCGCCTCCAGCTCACCCTGTTCGGCCCGGATGTAGCTGGCGCGGGCGAGAGCCTGGAAGAAATGGTTGCCGCCCTGCACCTGGGCGTAATGGTGCAGCGCTTCGTTGGGGTTGTCGCGCCTGTCCGCCAGCCGGCCCAGATAGAAGTGAGCCTGGTTGGTGTGAACCCCTTCCGCCAGGAGTTCATTGAGCAGTGTTTCAGCGGTATCGGGGTGATCGTTCTCCAGTGCCACGAGGGCCCGTGAGAGCTTGAGGCCAGTGGCTTCGGGGAACCGATCCATCAGGGCCTCGAATTCGTCCTCCGCGGCCTGCAGCTTGCCTTCGTTGACCAGAACACGGGCGTAGAGGGTGCCCAGCCGACGGTTGTCCGGGAAGCGCCGGGCCTGCTCGCGCAGGTAGTCGATTGCCTCCTCGCCCCGATCCAGGTCATAGAGCAGTTTGCCCTTGAGGGTCACGGCGGGCTGGTAGTTGCTCTCTTGCGCTACCAGGGATTCCGTCAGCGCCAGGGCACGCTTGCTGTTGCCGGTGTTGTCGTTGAGCAGTGCCAGGCTGTAGGTGATGGCGGTGGCGTCGGGGTGGCGTTCGTGCATCCGCCCGTAGAGATCCAGCATCTGTTGCTGCTGTTCGGCCGGGAGCGCGCGCGCCTGGTTGGCAAGGGTGTCGAACTGGGCTTCGCCGCCCTGCTGATGGAGCTTTTCCATGTAGGACAGCGCCTGCTCCAGGTTGCCTTCGCGCAGTTCCGCCAGTGCGGCAATGCGCAGGGCCTGGGGGTGGTTGGGTTCCTTCTTGAGCCAGACCTCGGCGATCTGGCGCTGGGCGTTGGTGGCATCCAGCGCCTGGGCGATCTGCATGGCCCGGCGGATCACCGCGGGGTCCTGGGTATCAGCAGCGGACTGGGCGTAGTTCATCAGCGTGACGTCGTAACGGCCACGCTGGGCGGCCAGCTCGGCACTCAGCAGGGCGAAGAGCACATCGGGCGGAAAATCCCGGTACTCGATCTCCTCGGAATCCATGACCGCGGATTCCACGGATTCCTCTGTGGTGTCATCCGTACCACTGTCAGGGGAGTCGGCGGGTTGCTCTTCGCGGGAAGTGTCCCCCTCTCCGGGATCGGTGGCCAGGCCGGAGCAGCCCCCGAGGATGAGGGTCAGTGCAAGGGCGGGGACATGGAACCAGGCGAGTTTCTGCATCTCTAATCCACTGCGGTGAAAGGCTTCCAATAATGGCACAGCCCGGCCTCTACGCCCAAGTGCGTACAGGCGTATCAGTAGCACTGAGGCCCGTCGATCGTTACACTGGGCAGCGTACATTCAGAGGGGGCTGAATACCAGTCTATGGCGTTGTGGGTCCTGGGCATCAACCACCGCACGGCAAGTGTGGAAAAGCGTGAGCGTGTGTCCTTTCCGGAGAGTGAAATGGCACCGGCGCTGCAGAATGCACTGCAGCTGCCCGGGGTGCATGAGCTCGCGGTCATGTCCACCTGCAACCGCACCGAGTTCTACGTGGTCGGCGACGAGCACATCACCCGCCAGGCACTGGTGGAGTGGTGGGGCGCCTGGCTGGACGTGGAGCCGGCCAGCTTCGAGGAGTGCGTCTACGTTCACGAGGAGCAGCACGCCGCCCAGCATGTGATGCGGGTTGCCTGTGGGCTGGACTCCATGGTGCTGGGTGAGCCCCAGGTTCTGGGCCAGCTCAAGGAGGCCTACAACCAGGCCTACGCCGCCGGTACCACGGGCACCATCCTTTCCCGGCTGTTTGAGCATGCCTTCTCGGTGGCCAAGCGTGTGCGCACGGATACCGCGATCGGTGAGAACCCGGTATCGGTGGCTTACGCGGCAGTATCCATGTCACGTCACATCTTTTCCGACCTGCGGCGCAAGTCGGCCCTGCTGATTGGCGCCGGCGAGACCGTGGAGCTGGTGGCGCAGCATCTTGCCCAGGCCGGCATCCGGGATCTGACCGTGGCCAACCGGTCCATCGAGCGGGCGGAACAGCTGGCATCACGTTTTGAGGGTAAAGCGGTTTCCCTCTCCGCTGTGCCGGATGAGCTTCCGGGCGCGGATATCGTGATCGCTTCCACCGGCAGCCAGTTGCCCATTCTCGGCAAGGGCGCGGTGGAGCATGCGATCCGCCGGCGCAAGCACAAGCCCATTTTCATGGTGGATCTGGCCGTACCCCGGGACATTGAACCGGAGGTGGGCGAGCTGGATGACATCTTCCTCTACACCGTGGACGACCTGCACAGCGTGATCGAGGAGAACCGGCGCTCCCGTGAAGGGGCGGCGCAGGAGGCGGAACACCTGGTGCAGGAGGGTGCTTCGGGGTTCATGTATCAGCTGCGGGCCCTGGATGCCGTGGCCACGCTCAAGCAGTTCCGTGGCGAGGTGGAGTCGGTGCGTGACGCGGAGCTGGACAAGGCCCTGCGATCACTGGCCTCCGGGGGTGATCCTGAAACCCTGCTGCGCAGCATGGCACGGACACTGACCAACAAGTTCCTGCACCATCCCACCGTGCAGGTTCGCAAGGCCACCGCCGAAGGGCGTGTTGAGGTGACCGATTGGCTGCGTGAACTTCACGGCATGGAGCCCATCTCCGGGGAGACCGGGGACGCCGACGCCGGTGAACGGTCACCCCAGGACACGTCTGTTTCTCCAACCGAGTCCAGCACCCGGAACCCATCATGAAGGAATCCATCGCGCGGCGCCTCGACCAGCTGGTGGAGCGCCACGAGGAGATCAGTGCGCTGCTGGCGGACCCGGCCACCATTGGTGACCAGAAGCAGTTCCGTAACCTTTCCCGTGAATACGCGGAGATCGAGCCGGTTGTCGAGACCTACCGGGAATACCGGCAGGTTAAGGAGAACATGGCCGAAGCCGAGGCACTGCAGAACGACGGTGACCCGGACATGCGCGAAATGGCGGAAGACGAGCTGCGCCGTGGGCGCGAGCGGCTGGAAGAGCTCGAGACCTCCCTGCAGACCCTGATGCTCCCCCGCGACCCCAATGAGCGCAACAATGCCTACCTGGAGATCCGTGCCGGTGCCGGCGGTGACGAGGCGGCTCTGTTTGCCGGTGACCTGTTCCGCATGTATTCGCGTTACGCGGAGAACCAGGGCTGGCGGGTGAGTGTGCTCAGCCAGAGCCCGGGCGAGCATGGCGGCTACAAGGAATTGATCGCTCTGGTGGAAGGTGAGGGCGTCTACGGGCAGCTGCGTTTTGAATCCGGTGGTCATCGCGTCCAGCGCGTGCCCGAGACCGAATCCCAGGGCCGCATCCACACCTCGGCGTGTACCGTGGCCGTGCTTCCCGAGGTGGACGAGCCCGAGGACGTGACCCTGGACAAGAACGACCTTCGGGTGGATACCTTCCGCAGCTCCGGTGCCGGCGGTCAGCACGTGAACACCACGGACTCGGCCATCCGTATCACCCACCTGCCCACCGGGCTGGTGGTCGAGTGCCAGGAAGAGCGCTCCCAGCACAAGAACCGGGACCGGGCCATGAGCTTTCTCCAGTCCCGCCTCCAGCAGATGGAGCAGGACCGGCGTGCCGCCGAGGAGGCCGATACCCGGCGCAATCTGGTGGGCAGCGGGGATCGTTCGGAACGCATCCGCACCTACAACTTTCCCCAGGGCAGGGTGACCGATCACCGCATCAACCTGACCCTGTACCGGCTGGACGAGGTGATCCAGGGCAACCTGAGGGAGGTCATTGGAGCCCTCCAGCAGGAACACCAGGCCGACCAGCTGGCGGCCCTTGGAGCCGAATCGGCATGAACGGGGCGGATCGGGTCGACGCGCTGCTGGATGATGGCGCGTGCCGCCTTGAAGCCGCCGGCCTTCCCAATGCGTGGGGCGAGGCCCGCATGTTGCTGGCTCACCAGCTCGACTGCAGTCCAAGCCGTTTCCGCATCTGGCCCGAGGCCCTGGTCGGGGACGACGATGCCGAGACCTTCCGCAGCCTGGTGGCGGCCCGTGCCGGTGGCAGGCCCCTGGCCTACATCACCGGCGAACGTGAATTCTGGTCTCTGCCCCTGACGGTTACCCCGGATACCCTGATCCCCAGGCCGGATACCGAAACCCTGGTGGAGGCAGCGCTGGCCTGCCCGCTGCCGGAGTCGGCGCGGGTTCTGGACGTGGGTACCGGCAGCGGTGCTGTGGCCCTGGCGCTGGCCCGGGAGCGCCCAGGCTGGCAGGTCACGGCCAGTGAGACTTCCAGTGAGGCCATGGCGGTGGCAGCAACCAATGCCCGGGCCCTTGGGCTGAACCTGGCCTTCGTGGAAGGGGAGGGGTTGGCGCCTTTCGAGGGCGAATACTGGGACCTGATCGTGTCCAATCCGCCGTACATCCCTGAGGATGATCCGCATCTCGCCCAGGGGGATCTGCGTTATGAACCCCGGGGGGCGTTGGCCGCTGGCGCGGATGGATTGGATGTGATCCGGCCACTGATTGCGCGGGGGCCCGACCGGCTCAACCCGGGCGGCTGGCTGCTTCTGGAGCACGGTTACGACCAGGCGGAGGCCGTGGCGGAGCTGCTCGCGGGAGCGGGCTTCCGGGACTGTTTCATGCAGCGCGACCTGACGGGTAATCCCCGGGTGAGCGGCGGACGCTGGGAGGAGTGACGGTATGGATCCACTGAGCGACAGGGACCTGGAGCGCTACAGCCGCCAGATCCTGATGCCCGAGTTCGACGTGGCCGGCCAGCAGTCACTGGCGCACAGTCGCGTCCTGGTGGTGGGCGCCGGCGGGTTGGGCTGCCCGGTGGTGCTCTATCTGGCGGCCGCCGGAGTCGGCCACATTGAAGTCGTGGATGACGATCACGTGGAGCTGGCCAACCTCCAGCGCCAGATCGCGTTCACCGAGGCGGATATCGGTCGTTCCAAGGCGGAGGCGCTGGCTGAACGTGCCATGGCCCTGAACCCGGGGGTCACCGTCGAGCCGATCCAGAGCCGCGCCAGACAGCGCTGGCTTTCCCGCGCTGCGACCCGCAACCACCTGGTTCTGGACGCTACGGACAATTTCCAGACCCGGTTCGCCGTGAACCAGGCCTGTGTGGACGCCTCCGTGCCACTGGTCTCCGGCGCCGCCATCCGCGCCGAGGGCCAGGTGGCGGTGTTTGACAGTGGCCGGACGGGCGCCCCCTGCTACCAGTGCCTGTACGCGGATGTGGGCGAGGCCACCCTGAGCTGTTCCGAGGCCGGCGTGATCGGGCCCCTGGTGGGCATGATCGGGGCTGTCCAGGCCATGGAGGCCATCAAGCTTCTGGCGGGCGTGGGCGAGTCCCTCACTGGCCGGCTTCTGCTGCTGGATGCCTGGCGCATGCAGTGGCGGGAGATGCGCGTTCCCAGGGATCCCGCCTGCCCCATCTGCGGCGACTGACCCGGGAGCGGCGCCTCAGCCTTTGCCCAGGGCCTTGAAGCGCTCGATCGCCCGCTGCCGGCTTTGCTTCAGGTCCACAATGGGTGCCGGATAACCCGCAACCGTGCCATTCGGATTGAACAGTTTCTTCCCCTGCAGATGGGCGATTTCCGGCACCCAGTGCCGGATGAAGGTGCCCTCCGGGTCAAAGCGCTCGCTCTGGGTCACCGGGTTGAAGATGCGGAAGTAGGGCGCTGCGTCCGTGCCGGTTGAGGCACTCCACTGCCAGCCGCCGTTGTTCGAGGGCAGGTAGCCGTCCACCAGCTGCTGCATGAAGTATTGCTCGCCCAGTCGCCAGTCCACGAACAGGTTCTTGGTCAGGAACATGGCGGTGACCATGCGCAGGCGGTTGTGCATCCAGCCGGTGGTGTTGAGCTGGCGCATGGCCGCGTCCACCAGGGGGATGCCGGTGCGGCCGGCTTTCCAGGCTTCCAGGTTGGCGCCCGCTGGCTCCCAGGGCAGGGCCTCCGTTTCCGGCTTGAACGCCTGGTGACGGGACAGGCGCGGGAACTGGTAGAGCAGCTGGATGTAGAAGTCCCGCCAGGCGATTTCGTTGAGCCAGGTGTGGGCGGCGCTGGCCGGGGATTCCGCGCCCGTTCGCTGCTGCACCGCGACCAGGCACTGGCGGGGCGAGAGCACGCCCAGCGCCAGGTAGGGCGAGATCAGGCTGGTGGCCGGAACTGCCGGGTAGTTCCGCTGATCCGCATAGGCCCCGAGGCGCTGGTCGATGAATCCTTCCAGGGCCCTGTGGGCCGCGCCTTCACCGCCGGCCAGCCAGTCCACGTGTTCGCTGCGCCACGCGGTCAGCTCAGGGAGCGCGGGGGGAGGCAGGGGCGCGCCTCTGGCTGCCGGTGCGGGATACAGCCGGGGCGGGTGACTTTCCACCCAGCGCCACCACTGCCGGGAATAGGGCGTGAAGACGGTGTAGGGCGTGCCATTGCCGGTTTTCAGCTGATCCACCGGCACCACGGTCTGGTCGCGGTAGATGTGGAGCGCGATGCCCTGGTGGATCAGTGCCCCGGTCAGTCGGTGATCCCGGATGCGCTCGTTGAAGGCGTATTCCTCGTTGGCATGGATCCGCGTGATGCCACGCTCCCGGCACAGCGCCAGAAGTTCTGTATCGGTATCCGTAAAGCGGTCAATCGAGCGGATGTGAAGGGGAATGCCCAGCGCCGCCAGGTCCTGTCCGAGCTGGTCCAGGCTGCGAAGCAGCAGGTCGGTGCGGTTGGGGGACCAGTCATGGTCCGCCCACTGGCCAGGTGCGGGCAGGAAGCAGGCTTCCACGGCGGCATTGCCGGCGCAGGCGGCGGTGAGGGCAGGATTGTCGCCCAGGCGGAGATCATTGCGGAACCAGATGAGTTCGGTCACGGGCACCCCGTATGATTGTCTGTACTGCTGGGTTGTTCGCTGAACCGCGCGCTTTGGATTATAGTAATCCGCAATCCGAGTTCAGGAATCATTATGGCTCAACCCCAGTCCTCCTCTGGTACGGATGGTCCCATCGCGGCATGGGGCGAGTCTGTGCCCCTTTCACCGGGCGACACCCTGCGGAATGGCCTCAGTGACATGACACTCTCCGTGACCCTGCTGGCCCATGAGTGGCAGGTGCGTGTGGCGCGCCACCCCGGGGCCCGGGAGGAGACGGCCTGGCACCAGTGGTGTGACAGTGCCCTGCCGGAGCATGATGAGGGACTGGAACGGTTCGCACGGGGCAATGAGGCTCCCCGCGTCGCACTGCGGCCGGCGCTGGCGGACCTGCCCCTGATTGTACGCCCCAACCATCCTCTGCACCTGCCGCCAGGCACGGATACAACCATCTATATGAGTACCCTGGTCTGGCTCCAGCTTATAGTGGGCGAGGACCGCAGGCTGATGGAAGTGCCGGTACGCCAGCCCTCCTGGACCTGGATGGGGGCGGACACCATGGAGGGCGAGCTCTGCTATGCCAGCCTTACCGCGGCCCGCCTGGAGCCGGACAATCTGCCACGCCGCCCATGGCGGGCCATGTCCGCGGTACGGCTGCGCCATGAGGGCGACGACTACCTGACGCTGGACCGTTTCAGCTTTCCGGCGCCCATCATGCCCCTGTTCCGCCAGAGTGAACCGGGAGTGGACGGTGCGCACTCGCTCTGGACGCCGACGCTGAGCATCCGGTGCGAGCGGGACCTGACCACCGCGTCGCTGAAGGTGGAAGCGACGCCACCGCCCGAGGCTGGGCCCTGTACGGCCCTGGCACCGGCGCGCCAACCGGTTGAACGCAACCATCTGGTGCGCACCATGGACCGGATTTTCGGATAGGAGCCACGATGCCGGAATGGATGACACTGGAGACCCTCGGGCAGTGGCTGCGGCCGCTGGTATGGATGGCTCTCGGGCTGTTCCTGGCCACGATGCTCGGGCGCATGGTGGAGCGGTTCGGGCAGGGGCGCCTGACACGGCACCAGGCCGTGCTGTTCCGGCGTCTGGTGTTCTATACGGTGCTGGGGGTTGCCGTGGCGCTGGCGCTGCAGCAGTCCGGTTTCCAGATCGGGGTGCTGCTGGGCGCGGCCGGTATTCTGACGGTGGCGTTGGGTTTTGCTTCCCAGACATCGGCCAGTAACGTGATCAGTGGCCTTTTCCTGCTGGCCGAGCGGCCGTTCGAGCTGGGGCACTTTATCGAAGTGGATGGTGTGCGCGGCGAGGTGGTCGGGATCGACCTGCTGAGCGTCAAGCTGCGCAGCCTCGACAATCTCTACATACGGGTGCCCAACGAAACGCTCATCAAGACCCGGGTGACCAACTTCACCCGTTTTCCGGTCAGGCGCCTGGATCTGCCCATTGGTGTGGCCTACGGGGAAGACCTTGAAAAGGTGAATGCGGTACTGCTGGCGCTGGTGGATGAGAACCCGGACTGCCTGGAGGAGCCCGAGCCGTTCATTTACCTGCAGCAGTTCGGGGCCTCATCCGTGGACCTGCAGCTGTCGTTCTGGGTGCGGGGCCTTGATCTCCGGCGGGTCCGCAGTGATGTGATGTTTGCCGTCAAGGCGGCTTTCGACCGCGAGGGCATCGAGATTCCCTTCCCCCATACGAGCCTCTACGCTGGGCAGCATTCAGCACCGATACCGGTTGCCATTCATCAACATCAGGACAAACCATGACGGACAGGGCGGAGACGCCGGGCTTACACTGGGTCGGCTGGCGCGAGTGGGTGAGTCTGCCGGAGCTTGGCATTCCACGCCTGCGGGCCAAGGTCGACACCGGGGCAAGAACTTCCTGCCTCCACACCTTTGACCTGGAGGCCTATGAACACCAGGGCGAGCGCCGGGTGGCGTTTTCGATCCACCCGAGCCGCCGTAACCTGAACCGGGTGATCCACTGTGACGCGCCACTGCTGGACGAGCGTGTTGTTACGGATTCCGGGGGACACCGGGAAATGCGCTATGTCATCCTGACGCAGATGCGCATGGGGCCCTGGTGCTGGCCCGTGGAGATGACGCTTACCAATCGCGATACAATGCGCTTTCGTATGCTGATCGGTCGCACTGCCATGAAGGAGCGCCTGTTGGTGGACCCATCAGCTTCTTTCCTGGCCGGTAAACCGCGTGAGGAGTAATCAATGAGAATTGCAATCATGTCGCGCAACAAGCGCCTCTATTCCACCCGCCGCCTGGTGGAGGAGGCGAAGAAACGCGATCACGAGGTGCAGGTACTGGACTTCCTGCACTGTTATATGAACATCACGCCGGCCAGCCCGACCATGCATTACCGGGGTGAGAAACTGCCTGAGTTCGACGTGGTGATCCCTCGGATTGGTGCCTCGGTGACCTTCTACGGTGCTGCTGTATTGCGCCAGTTCGAGATGATGGGCGTGTTCCCGGCGAACGAGTCGGTGGCCATCACCCGCTCCCGGGACAAGCTGCGCTCGCTGCAGCTTCTGGGGCGCAAAGGTCTGGGTATGCCGATCACGGGCTTTGCCAGCAAGCCGGACGACGTGCCCGACCTGATCCGGATGGTGGGTGGTACACCGGTGGTGATCAAGCTGCTGGAAGGCACCCAGGGTATCGGCGTAGTGCTGGCCGAGACGCGCAAGGCGGCGGAAAGCGTGATCGAGGCCTTCATGGGTCTGAAGGCGGACATCCTGGTGCAGGAGTACATCAAGGAGGCGGCGGGCGCGGACATCCGCTGCTTCGTGATTGGCGACAAGGTGATCGCGGCCATGAAACGCCAGGCCAACGAAGGCGAATTCCGTTCCAACCTCCATCGGGGCGGACAGGCTTCGCTGGTGCGTATTACGCCCACCGAACGCAAGACGGCGGTGATGGCGGCCAAGGCCATGGGGCTGAATGTGGCGGGTGTGGACCTGCTGCGTTCCAGTCGTGGGCCGCTGATCATGGAGGTGAATTCCTCGCCGGGCCTTCAGGGCATTGAAGCGGCCACCAACAAGAATGTGGCCGGCATGATCATCGACTTCATCGAGAAACGGGCCCGGCCCTGGCGTACCGCCACCAAAGGCGCAAGGGGCTGAACATGGCGAAACGTGCGCCCTTCCGTCTGGGTGATGAACGGATTCCGGCGGGTGAGCGCCTCCAGGTGGAGGTGCCCATAGGGCGCCTTTACACCCAGACGCCGCTGCACATTCCGGTGGAGGTGATCCACGGCCGTCGCCCCGGGCCCACGCTGCTGGTCTGTGGCGCCATCCATGGGGACGAGATCAATGGCGTGGAAATCGCCCGCCGGCTGCTGCGGAGCACAGGGCTCAAGCGGCTGCGCGGAACGCTGCTGGTGGTGCCCATCGTCAATGTGTTCGGGTTCCTGCACCAGTCCCGCTACATGCCGGACCGGCGGGATCTGAACCGGTGCTTCCCGGGGACCGAGAAGGGCTCACTGGCCGGGCGCATTGCCTACCTGTTCCGGACCCAGGTGCTGGAAAAGGCCACCCATGTGATAGACCTGCATACAGGGGCCAGCCACCGTTTCAACCTGCCGCAGATCCGTGCGGAGCTGCGTAATCCAGTGACGGCGGACATGGCGGAGATCTTTGCGGCTCCCATCGTGATCAACGCCTCCCTGCGCGAGGGCAGCCTCAGGGCCTGTGCGGATGCCGCCGACGTTCCCGTGATCACCTATGAGGCTGGTGAGGCGCTGCGCTTCGACGAGGTGGCCATCAATACGGGGGTGCGCGGCATACTGCGTGTGATGCGCATGCTGGAGATGCTGCCCAGCCGCCGGCGTGGCCGGCACCGGCCCGCGAAGCGCTCTGAAGTGGCTTCAAACTCCACCTGGATGCGCGCGGAGACCGACGGCATCATGCGCCCCATTGCGGGCATTGGCCACCGGGTGAAGGAAGGGCAGAGACTGGCGGTGGTTGCGGATCCCTTTGGTCGGCTGGAGTCCTCTGTGACCAGCAGCGTCAATGGCATCGTCATCGGTATGAACAACCTGCCCATGGTCAATGAGGGGGAAGCCCTCTACCACGTGGCGCTGTTCGATGAGCTGGATGAGGCCATGAAGACCATGGATGCGTTCCGCGACCGCTACAAGCCGCTCCAGGGCGAGGAGCCCATGGCGGACCATCCCTGGGATAACGATCTGGGCCAGGAGACGAATAACAGCGACTCCTGATCCAGGGCGGTTACAGGTGTTCCTCGGCGTACTCGGCCAGCGGCGAGCGGGGAACGCCCTGCAGGTGGATGTGGCCGCCGTGCTTGAAGCCCTTGAAACGTTCGGTCATGTAGGTCAGGCCGGAACTCAGGGGGTTGAGGTAGGCGGTATCAATCTGGGAGAGGTTGCCCAGGCATACCACCTTGCTGCCCGTGCCCGCCCGCGTGATGATCGTCTTGAGCTGGTGCGGGGTCAGGTTCTGGCTTTCATCGATGATGATCAGGCTGTGCTGGAAGCTGCGGCCCCGGATGTAGTTCAGTGACTTGAACTGCATGGGAACCTTGCTGAGGATGTAGTCCACGCTGCTGGTCATGTTCTCGTCATCCTCGTGCAGCGCCTCGAGGTTGTCCACGATCGCGCCCAGCCAGGGTTCCATCTTCTCGGATTCGGTCCCCGGCAGAAAGCCGATGTCCTCATCCAGACCCTGGGTACTGCGGGTGGTGATGATGCGCTTGTAGGTCTTGCTCGCAACGGTTAGCTCGATGGCGGCCGCCAGGGCCAGGATGGTCTTGCCGGAGCCGGCGGAGCCGGTGAGGTTAACCAGGTGCACATTCGGATCCATCAGCAGTTCCAGCGCCAGCCCCTGGTAGATGTCGCGGGGTGACAGGCCCCAGACCTGCTGGTGCATGAGGTCGTCCTGGAATAGATCCTCCACCACCAGCCGCTCCGGCTCGGTCTCCGTGATCCGGCCGATGAACCCCTGATGGTCGAGGATGAACTCGTTGATCTGGTAGTCCGCCATGGCCTCGGTGCGTGGGATCAGGTGCTCGGTGATGCCCTCGCGCTGGACGGTTTCCACCTTCTCGATGCCATCCCAGAAGGATCCCTCGAACTCGTGGTAGCCGGTGGGCAGGTAGCGCACGTCGTCCACCAGCTGGTCGGTCTGGTAATCCTCAGCTTCCAGGCCGCAGCCACGCGCCTTGAGGCGCATGTTGATGTCCTTGCTCACCAGGATGATGGGCCTGTCGCGGTGCTGGCGCTGAAGCCGGGCGAGGAGGTTGATGATGCGGTTGTCGTTAAGGTGATCCGGCAGCCCGTGTTCAACGTCGTCCTGACCGCCCATGGCAATGGAGAGGGTGCCCAGGGGTTCCGATTTCTCGCCGCGGCGGATGGGCACGCCATTGTCGATGTCGTGTGGGTCCGCGTCGCCGATCAGCCGGTCGATGGTCCGTATGGCCTGGCGGCAGTCGGCGGCCACGGCCTGCTTGCCGTTCTTCAGCTGGTCCAGCTCCTCGAGCACGGTCATGGGAATGACCACGTGGTGCTCTTCGAAGTTGAGGACGGCGGTGGGATCGTGGATCAGAACATTGGTGTCGACGACGTAGGTCTTGATCTGGGACTGGTCTTCCCGGGGCATGGGCTTGGTTACCTCAGAGCCGGTTGCTGGGCGTCAGGTGGGGGTACCGGAGTCGTCGGCCTCGAGACAACGCCGGGTCAGCTCCGGTTCCGCCACCAGCTTGAGCATGTCATAGGTGGTGATGATGCCGGTGATGGCCTCCTTTTCCGTCACGAAGATGCGGTGCAGGTGCTCCGCCATCATGATGTCGGCGATGGTCCGGACGCTGGTATCGGCGTCCACGGACATCACGCTGGGAGTCATGATGTCACGAACTTCCACGGGCATGCGAGTCATGCCCTCCAGCATCATCTGCCGGATCTGACGTGCTTCCTGTTTCTCTTCGTCCGAAAGCTCCTTCTCCGGCTCACCGCTGACCTGGTTCCAGCGGAATTCGGCAATGTCCTTGAGGGTGACGATGCCGATGATGCGTTCATTGTCGTCGCACACCGGGCTGCCGGTGATCTCGTTCTCCGTGAGGAACGCCGCCAGTTGCTGCATGGTCCAGTCCTGGGGGACGGCTTTCACGCTGGGGGTCATGATGTCCTGCGCGGTTACGGCCATGATTCAGCCTCCCTCCGCATCGGGAGTGGGTTCGCTGTCCGGGGTTACGTTTTCCTCCGGGGGGATGACGTCCACGAGCCGGCCTTCTTTATCGAACGCCAGCTCGTGGCCCTGGTAGCGCTCTTTCTGGACCACGTCGTTGAGCGTGCGCAGGGATTCGTAGGGGATATCCGTGGCCAGTTGGTTCACCAGCCAGTTGGGCAGGGAACCTCCGGGGGCGGCATGCTGGTACCAGACGATCCGGGTGCGGTTCTCACCTTCACGGGAGAATTCATAGACCGTGGAGGATTCGGGCATGCGCACATAGCCATCCTTCTTCCCGACACGGCCGTCCACGGATTCCATCTCAATGATGATATGGTCCCGGCTTTCGCCGGTGTGGGTCGTGATGTGCAGGACATAGTCCCGGTCACTGACCGGCCAGGGCATATCATTGATGGAATAGGCGTAGCGGTCCCGGAAGCTGCCGCCTTCCAGGTTCTCGGCGTGCGAGCACTGGTGGACCCATTCCATGCAGGATTCCGGGTTGGCCATCACTGCCATGACGGCTTCCAGAGGGGCATCCAGCACTGTTTCCGCGCGGAAGGCATCGATCCGCGAATTCTCCAGGTTGCGGGTGTGGACCTCGATTCCGTCCGAATCCACGGCTTTTTCCCAGTTCTCGTCGTCGGTCGGGACTTCCGCGTGCAGGCTGACGGTGGTCAGCAGGAGGACCAGTGTCTGAAGAGCGGTCAATACGGTTCGCATGGGCGCATCCGGACAGTGAGAAGGAACCCTCATGGTGACAGGGGCGCCGGACCGGATCTGCCGATTCCTCCGCAGCATGGCCAGGCGGTGCCCCGTGTGCCTCCCTACTGGGGGTCGGCCACCTCCTCGGGAAGGGTGACGTTGAGTTCCAGTACCGAGCAGCTGTCATTACGATCAAGCTGGACCTGGACCTGGTCGTCCTCGATCTCAACGTAGCGTCGGATCACAGCCAGCAGCTCCTGTTGGAGCTCGGGCAGGTAATCCGGCTGCTCCCGGGTGTTGCGCTCGTGTGCCACGATGATCTGAAGCCGTTCCTTGGCAACGGACGCGGACGACTTTTTCTTGGTCTTGAAGTAGTCAAAGAAACTCATCTCAGCCTCCGAACATGCGCTTGAGGAAGCCTTTCTTCTGCCCGTCGAGGAACCGCAGGGGGCGTTCCTCGCCCAGCAGCCTGGCTACGGCGTCCGCGTAGGCCCCACCGGCCTCGCTTTCGTCTTCCAGAATCACGGGAGAACCCTGGTTGGAAGCGTTGAGCACCGCCTGTGACTCCGGAATCACGCCCAGCAGTGAGATGCTCAGGATGTCGTTCACGTCCTCGAGGGACAGCATCTCACCGCGTTCCACACGCTCACTGTTGTAGCGCGTGAGCAGCAGGTGCTCCTTGACCGGGTCCATGCCCTGTTCGGCACGGCGGGATTTGCTCTGGAGGATGCCCAGGATGCGATCCGAGTCGCGTACCGAGGAGACCTCCGGGTTGGTGACCACGATGGCTTCGTCCGCGTGGTAGAGCGCCATCAGGGCGCCGTGTTCAATGCCCGCCGGGGAGTCGCAGACGAGATAGTCAAAGGTCTCGCTCATCTCGTCCAGAACCTTCTGCACGCCCTCCGCCGTGAGCGCTTCCTTGTCCCGGGTCTGGGAGGCGGGAAGGATGAAGAGGTTGTCGACCCGCTTGTCGCGGATCAGTGCCTGGTTGAGCGTGGCCTCGCCCTGGATGACGTTGACGAAGTCGTACACCACGCGACGTTCGCAGTTCATGATCAGGTCCAGGTTGCGCAGGCCCACGTCGAAGTCGATGACGGCTGTCTTGTAGCCGCGCTGCGCAAGGCCGGTGCTGATGGAGGCGCTGGTGGTGGTCTTGCCCACCCCGCCCTTGCCGGATGTCACTACTATGATTCGTGCCAAGGTTGTTGTCCTGTTTGCTGTTCTGTCGTTCCGTTAACGGGTCAGCGGGTCCACTGTCAGTACGTCGCCCTCGAGGCGGATCCTGGCCGGCGTCCGCCAGTCATCGCCCTGCAGATCCTCGGAGATTTTATAGTGCCCAGCCACGGACACAAGCTCCGCTTCCAGTGACTGACAGAAGATGCTCGCGCTGGTGTCGCCGTGCACGCCGGCGAGCGCCCGCCCGCGGAGTGGGCCATAGATGTGGATATGGCCGGCCGCGAGCACTTCCGCCCCGGCGCCAACCGGCGCCATGATAATGAGATCACCTTCGGGGGCATAGACCTGCTGGCCGGAGCGTACCGGCTGTGTAACCAATCGGCCGGCACCGGTGCTGGTGGTTTCCGGGGCGCTTTCCTCTGTGCTCTCTGCGGTGTCCTGTTCAGGTTCGGGCACGGGCCTGGGGGCGCTGGCCTGGCCGCCGGGGAGCCAGGCCAGGGCGGCGTTGCGGGCCAGGCGCCGGATATCGTCGTCACCCCCACGCACGCCCAGGACCTGGATGGAGTGCGTGCGGCAGATGCCAATGAGCTGGAAGAAGTCCAGATCGGCCACGTTGCCCTCGTAATGATCCAGCCCGATCACCAGTGGCAGGTCGCGGAAGAAATTCGGGGCCTGTCGGATCTTGTCGCGCAGATCCCGCTCCAGAGCATCCGGGTCGAAATGGTGGAGTTCCATCACGGTCAGCGTCTGGCTGGCACCGCGCAGTTCAAAGCAGGCGCGGTTCTCGGTTGCCGTGGCGGCGGGTTCGCTCATCGGGCTATCCTTTTTCGGGTATCGCTGTCCTGACACGGGCTCTATGGCGCCCTAAGATACAGCCTGCACTGAATCCACGGCAACTCCGGAGATGCCCTTTGACCCGCAAGATCATCCATTGCGACGCGGACTGCTTCTACGCGGCGGTGGAAATACGGGACAATCCGGCGCTGGCGGGCCGCCCCATTGCCGTGGGCGGGGCCACCGGGCGCGGTGTTGTGGCCACCTGCAGCTACGAGGCACGGGCCTTTGGCGTGCGTTCCGCCATGCCGGTTTCGGAGGCGCTGCGCCTGTGCCCGCACCTGGAGTTGCTGCCCACAGACATGCCCCGTTACCAGGCGGTTTCGCGCGACTTCATGGCCATCCTGCGCGAGACCTCGCCGGTCCTGGAGCCGCTCTCGCTGGACGAGGCCTATCTGGATGTTACCGGCATTGACCACTTCCAGGGCAGTGCCACGCGCATGGCCGAGCATATCCGGGCACGGGTGCGGGATGAACTGGGGATTACGGTTTCTGCAGGTGTGGCGCCGAACAAGTTCCTGGCCAAGATCGCCAGTGACTGGCACAAGCCGGACGGGCTCTGTGTGATCACTCCGGAGGAGGTGGCGGATTTCGTGCCCCGGCTGCCGGTGACAACGCTGCACGGCGTGGGGCCCCGGACCGCAGAAAAACTGCATGGACTGGGAATCAATACCTGCGGGGACCTGAGGGAGTGGTCGGAACTGGCCCTGCGGGAGCGTTTCGGGCGCTACGGGGCGCGCCTTTACGGGCTGGCCCGGGGCGAGGACGATCGGCCGGTACAGGTAACCCGCCCGCGCAAGTCGATCAGCGTGGAGAACACCTACAGCCAGGATCTGGCCACCCTGGCCGAGTGCCGGCGGGCTCTTGAGGGGCTGGTCTCGGACCTTGAGAGGCGCATGCGCCGCAAGGGCCTGGACAGCGCCGACGCGGGCCAGTTTGAGAAGCTGTTCGTTAAGCTGCGGTTTTCCGATTTCGAAACCCATACGCGTGAGATGGTGTGGCGCCGCCCTGAGCATCCGGGCGCCGCTGACTTTACGCCCCTGCTGGATACGCTTTATGGCGATGTGCCGCGCCCCGTGCGGCTGCTCGGGCTGGGCGTGCGGCTGCCCGAGGTCAGGCGTGGCGGCCACCAGCTGGCCCTGTTCGATGCCGGCGGCCGGCCTGTTACACCCGCTTCAGGCAGGCAGCAGCGGCAGCAGGGCAATGAGCGCGGGGGCGAAGTGCAGGGCGATGAAAGCGCATCCAGCCCCGATGAGGCTGCCGGCGAGGACGTCTGAGGGGTAGTGCAGCCCCAGCACCACGCGCGAGGCCAGCACCGCTACGGTGAACGGCAGTACGGCCCATCCCAGCAACGGCATGCCATGGAACAGCAGCATCGTGAAGCACACCGCGTGCAGGCTGTGGCCGGAGGGGAAGCTGCCCCGGTCCAGCGGTGGCGAACCGCAATGGATTGCCGGGAAGCTGATGAAAGGGCGCTCGCGCACCAGGCAGGTCTTGAGCAGCTTGTACAGCAGGGTGCAGGCGGCGCCTGTGAGCGTCATCAACGCCGCCAGGGCCCACCCCTTGAGGCCATTGATGGCCGGCAGCGCCAGGATGAGGGCGTACCAGAGCCAGCCATCCCCGAGCCGGCTTACGATCCGGAAGAAGGGCGTGACCGCTGGAAAGGCGAGGCTGCGGTTCAGGCGCAGGCACCAGCGCCCTTCGCCGTGATCAATACGGGTGAAGACCCGCGACAGGCGGTGTGGCGTCATGCTGAGCGGCCTCCTCGGTGGGCTCCAGAAGGAGCTGTTCGAACCGTTCCGCGAGTACGGACCAGTCCAGTGTCTGCGCGTGCTCCCTGGCGTTCCCGCCAATCTGGCGTCGGAATCCGGGTCTGTCGGCGAGCTCAAGGGCGGCAGCGGTGAAGCCCTCGGTGTCGCCGGGGGGCGCCTTCATGCCATGGACCCGGTGGCGGATGTGCTCGCGGGCGGCCGCCTGGTCAAATGCCACTACGGCCAGGCCCGAGGCCAGTGCTTCCGTCACGACGTTGCCGAAGGTGTCCGACTCACTGGGAAACAGGAAGATATCCGCCGAGGCATAGTGGCGGGCCAGATCCACACCGCGACGGGTACCCCGGAAGATGAACTCCGGGTGGGCCCGTTCCAGGGTCTGTCTCAGTGGCCCGTCACCGACCAGCACGAACCGGGCGGACGGGTGACAGTCGCGCAGGCGCTCAAAGGTGCTGACGGCCTGCATCAGGTTCTTTTCAGCCGCGAGGCGCCCTACATAGAGCACCACAGGCGCGTTGCCCGCGTTCCACTGTGCCCGCAGGACCCGGCTGCGCCGATCGGGGCTGAAGAGCTGGCTGTCCACGCCACGGCTCCAGCAGCGGGTGGTGTGGACACCCCAGCCGGAGAGCTGGTCGCAGATGCGGGTGGTGGGGGCCAGGGTAGCGCCGGTGCGGTTGTGGAAGGCAACGAGGTAGCTCCGGATCAGGGGCTCCATGAAACCGGCGCCATAGTAGCTGCTGTACTGGTGGAAGTTGGTGTGAAAGCCGGACAGGCAGGGGAGGCCCAGTTCCCGTGCGGCGGCCACCGCGCTCCAGCCCAGCGGTCCCTGGGTGGCCACGTAGATTGCATCCGGCGGCTTCTGGCGCCAGAGCCTGCGGAGCCGCCGGCGCGCCCCCAGGCCGAAGCGCAGCGTGGGGTAGCCGGGCAGGGGCAGGCCCCGCACGCGCAGGGTGCGTTCCCCGAACAGTGGGTTGTGGCCGCCAGGGGGTTCATCGCGCTGGTGGGGTCGGATGAGGGTCAGCCGGTGCCCGCGCCGTGCGAGTTCACGGCAGAGGTTGCCCAGGGTGCCCGCGACGCCGTTGATCTCGGGCGGAAAGGTCTCGGTAACCAGTGCGATGTGCTGTTCCTGCATGCTTGATTCTCCGGGGCTGGGCGGACAGGGTCAGTCTCCCCCGGGAGCGTTACCGTTTTCTGACACGGGTGTGATGTTCTGATGACAGCGTGTGGCATTGCGGTGACCCCGGGATGGACTTAGCATGCAGGGACAACCAGCAGGAGGTGACTGTAATGGAGAAACGCCAGCTAGGCCGGACGGGCATCGAGGTGAGTGTGATCGGCCTCGGGACCATGACCTGGGGGGAACAGAACACAGAACAGGAGGCCTTTGAGCAGCTGGATTACGCGGTGGATCAGGGCATCAACCTGATTGATGCCGCCGAGATGTACCCGGTACCACCACGTGCCGAAACCCAGGGGCTGACCGAGACCTATCTGGGCAACTGGCTGAAAAACCGTGGAAAGCGGGATGACCTGGTGATCGCCACCAAGGTGACCGGGCGCAGTGATATGGACTACATCCGGGGTGGGCCACGCCTGACCCGGGAGCAGATCCACCAGGCGGTGAACGACAGCCTGAAGCGCCTCCAGACGGATTACATTGATCTCTACCAGGTGCACTGGCCCGAGCGTAAGGCCAACTTCTTCGGCAAGCTCGGCTATAACCCCGTGGACGACTCGGATGCAGTCCCCATCGAGGAGACTCTGGAAGCCCTTAATGAACTGGTGGAAGCCGGCAAGATCCGGCACATCGGGCTTTCCAACGAGACCGCCTGGGGCGCCATGACCTGGCTGAAGGAAGCGGAGCGCCGGGGCTGGACGCGCCCGGTGAGCATCCAGAACCCCTACAGCCTGCTGAACCGCTCCTACGAGGTGGGCCTTGCCGAGGTCTCGCTGCGCGAGGATTGCGGGTTGCTGGCCTATTCGCCCCTGGCCTTCGGGGCCCTGAGCGGCAAGTACCTGGGCGGGCAGAAGCCGGCCGGAGCGCGGCTCACGGAGTTCTCGCGTTTTACCCGCTACACCTCGGAGCAGGCCCAGGAGGCGACCCAGGCGTACGTGAATCTGGCGGGCGAGCATGGGCTGTCCCCCGCGCAGATGGCGCTGGCATGGGTGAATTCGCGGTCCTTCCTGACCAGCAACCTGGTGGGGGCCACCACGATAGAGCAGCTTTCCGAGAACATCGGCAGTGCCAGCATCCAGCTCTCCGAAGAGCTGCTCGATCGGATTGAGGCGCTGCACCAACGCTACACCTACCCCTGCCCGTGAGCTGCCCATGAGTGAGGAACGCACAGGCGCGCATTTCCGCCAGGCGGAACGGTGTGCCGAGGAGTTGATCCGCCGCCTGGACGGCGATGTCCGGATTGCCCTGCCATTGGGGTTGGGCAAGCCGGTGCATCTGATCAACGCGCTCTACCGGCGTGCCTGTGAGGATCCGAAAATCCGGCTGCACATCATGACGGCGCTGTCGCTGGAGAAGCCGGGAGGCGGGAACTCTCTGCAGAAGCGCCTGATGGAGCCGTTCGTGGAACGGGTCTTTGAGGGCGTGCCCGAGCTGGCGTACGCCCAGGCGGTGAGCCGGGGCGAGCTGCCGGACAATGTCACCGTCACCGAGTTTTTCTTCAAGGCGGGCAGCCGCCTGGGCAATCCGGACCAGCAGCAGCGGGTGGTGCTGACCAACTACACCCATGTGGTGCGGGATCTTCTGGCGCTCGGGGTCAATGCGGTGGGGCAGATGCTGGCGCCGGACGGCGATGGCCGACAGGTGAGTCTGAGCTGCAATCCGGACCTCACACTCGACATCCTGCCGGAACTGGAGAAGCAGCGCGATTCCGGGCAAGCGGTTGTGATCGCCGGGGAACTCAACCCGGAGCTGCCCTGGTTCGGTAATGACGCCGCGCTGGACCGCGACACCTTTGACCTCGTTCTCGAGCCCCACAACCAGCCCATGCGCCTGTTTCCGGTGCCGGATCTGCCGGTGGAACCGGCGGATTACCTGATCGGGTTCTACGCCGCCAATCTGGTCCGTGACGGCGGCACCCTGCAGGTGGGTATCGGCGCCCTGGGCTCGGCGGTCGTGTACAACATCCTCTTCCGGCACCGGGACAACGGGCTGTTCAATGAGCTTTCCCGGCGCCTGGATGCCCATTCGCGCTTTCCGGAGCTGGCGGCGATCGGCGGTACGGGGCGTTTCGAGGAAGGCCTCTACGGCTGTAGCGAAATGATGGTGGAGGGCTTCCTGCACCTCTATCAGGCGGGCATCCTCAAGCGTCAGGTGGTGGCCGACCGGGCCCTGCAGCAGCTTCTGGATGACGGCGTCATTCCGGATCCGCTTGATATCTCCGCGCTGGATCGGCTGTGCGAGGCGGGTTGTATCGAGACCGTTCTGAAGGCGCGGGACGTGCAGTGGCTGGTGCGCTTCGGTTTCCTTGATGACGCATGCGAACTCAAGGGCGGGCGCCTGGCTCTGGGCGACGAGGCGGTGCGCCCGGACCTCGCTGATGACCAGGCGCGCGCGCTGATTGAGCAGTATGCCCTGAAGGAACAGCTTGACGGCGGCGTGGTCATGCATGGTGGCTTCTTCCTGGGGCCGGAACGCTTCTACCAGGGGTTGCGGGAGCTGGATGACGCGCAGCGGGCCCGCTTTGACATGACCAGCGTTGGGTTCGTGAACCATCTCTACGATCATCCGCTGGGCGATCAGGCACTGAAGATCGCCCAGCGCCGCCGCAGCCGTTTCATCAACTCGGTGATGATGCAGACCCTGAACGGGGCCGCCGTATCCGATGGGCTTGAGGATGGCCGTGTGGTCAGCGGTGTGGGTGGTCAGTACAACTTCGTGGCCATGGCCCATGAGCTGCCCGAGGGGCGTTCCATACTGACGCTTCGGGCAACACGCATCAGCGCGGGCCGACCGGAGTCCAACATCCGCTTCAGCTATGGCCACTGCACCATACCGCGCCATCTGCGCGATATCGTGGTGACCGAATACGGCGTGGCCGATGTGCGTGGGCAGCCCGATGTCGAAGTCTACAAGCGGCTGATCTGCATTGCGGATTCACGCTTCCAGAACGAGCTCATGCGTGAGGCGAAGAAAGCCGGCAAGATCCCGAAGGACTGGAAAGTCCCGCGGGCACACCGCAACAATTACCCGCAGCGCATCGCGGAAGCCATGGCGCCGCTGCGGGATCATCACCAGCTGTTCCCGGCGTTCCCCTTTGGTACGGACTTCACTGAGGTGGAGCAGGGACTGGTCCAGGCTCTCCAGTGGCTGCGCGATGCGACCGGCTCAAGACGTGGTCTGCTGGCAGTACTCTGGCGCGCCCTGCGTCAGTCCGCCCCCGGGGCGGCGGAAAGGCCGGCGCTGGAGCGCATGGGGCTGACGCAGCCCGGCGGATGGCGTGAACGGCTGGAACAGCGGCTTGTCATACATGCACTGCGGGTCACAGGGGTGACCCGTACACAATGATCGAAACAGGGGTAAAGCACGACAGCATGGCGGAACAAAGGGTTTATCGACTGGGGTATCAGCTGAAGAATCGTGAAGGCGAGGTTGTGGACAGTTCCGTGGGAGCGGAACCGCTGCACTTTGTCAGTGGCTGCGGGCAGATGATCGAGGGCATTGAGCGCGCCGTGGATGGGCGTGAGGTGGGCGAGTGCCTGGAAGTGACCATTCCCCCGGCGTTGGCCTATGGTGAACACCAGCCCGAGAAGGTCCGGAAAATGCCGCGCAGTATGTTCCAGGGCGTTGAAAAGCTCGAAGAGGGCATGAAGTTCCAGACGGATTCCGGCGATGAGGCCCAGGTGGTGAAAGTGGTGGGCTTCGAGGACGAGCAGGTGCTGGTGGATGCCAATCATCCTCTGGCCGGAATCACCCTCTATTTCGATCTGGAAATACTGGAAGCCCGGGATGCTACCCCGGAGGAAATCGAGGCTGGAGAGCCGCTGGCCTGAAGTCAGCGCTGACATGCAAACTCGCATTCAGTGTGTATACTTGTGTTACACAATGTTTGATGTACGACCCGGCGCCTGCGCCTCAATCCCGCGACAGGACTGACAATGGAAACAATAACGAACGAGACGGATGCCGTGGAACAGACCAGTGAAGCCTCCCGCGTTCTCATCGTTGAGGACGATGAGCGGCTGGCGGAGCTGACCCGGGATTTTCTGGAGAAGAACGGCCTGGTGGTGTCGCTGGAAACCAACGGCGCCCACGCGGTAGAGCGGATACGGGATGAAACCCCGGATCTGGTGGTTCTCGACCTGATGCTCCCGGGGGAGGATGGCCTGGCCATCTGCCGCCGTGTTCGCCCGTTCTACAACGGGCCCATACTGATGCTGACTGCCCGCACGGATGACCTGGATCAGGTTCTGGGGCTGGAGATGGGGGCGGATGACTACATGTCCAAGCCGGTGCGCCCCCGGGTCCTGCTGGCCCGGATCCGGGCGCTGCTGCGCCGCATCAGTGAGCCGTCTGCCCAGGCCGGTGGTGGCTCGACCCAGTCAGGGTCCGACAGTGCGCCGGAGCGCCTGGTCTTCAACAATCTGGTGGTGGATCATTCCATGCGTGAGGCCTGGCTGGACGATGAGAGCATCGACCTGACCAGCGCCGAGTTCGACCTGCTCTGGCTGCTGGCCAGCAGCGCGGGGCGTGTGCTCAGCCGTGAGGAGATCTTCACGTCCCTGCGCGGCATTGAGTATGACGGCCAGGACCGTTCCATTGACGTACGGGTATCGCGCATCCGGCCCAAGATCGGCGACGATCCGGTGCACCCGCGCCGCATCAAGACGGTGCGCAGCAAGGGTTACCTGTTCGTTCGCGACGTCTAGGCATCAATGTCTCTGGGGCGCTACTACCTCCGCGTCTACGGTGCCCTGATCCTGGTGGCGCTCGGCGTCACTCTGGTGGGTGCCGCATTGGTGGTGACCATCAACGGTGTGCGGAAGCAGGCGTTTCTCGAACACCATCCCCAGCCGGTTCTGGACTGGCTCGCCCAGCATCCCCGGTCGGTTGATCCCGTCAACGCCAGAACGGACTCTTCCCGATTGCGCCTGCTGCCCAGGCAGGCGGTCTCCCTGAACGACGTGGCCCGGGAGCGCCTTGAGTACGGGCAGGTGCTGGCCCAGCGTCGGGGGGACGCGGTCTATTTCTACCGTCTGGCCCCGAATGCCGGGGTGTTGGAGCTGCGCGCCGAGGACCCGTACCGGCATGTGGCGGAACTGGCGGCCAGCACGCTGGTGCATGTGGCGGCGCGCTCACGCGGTTCAGACCCCGTCGCGATGGGGGCCGCTCTGGGTGTGCACGCAACTCCGCTGGAGACTCCTGAGCAGCTGCCGGGGCCATCGGCGCTGGACCGGATTGCCCGCGGTGGCATTGTCTACCATCAGCCCCATCCCCGTGAGCCCGCTTACAGCTACGCAGCGCTGGGTGACGGCACTCTGGTCTCGATCGCCCATCCGCCGCCGTTCCGTTACTGGTCCTGGTCCTTGGCACTGGTGCTGGCAGGGCTGGTGGCCGCGGTTCTGGGGGCGGTGGTCTATTTCCTTCTGGCTGGCCTGCACCGGCGTCTGCGTGGCATTGAAGGGGCGGTGTCGCGTATTGCCCGTGGTGAACTGGACGCCCGCGTCAGTGAGGAAGGCGATTACATGGGCAGGCGGCTGGCGGGTGCCTTCAACCGCATGGCGGAGCATATCCAGCGGCTGGTCAGCGTCCAGAGTGAAATGATCCACGGCGTCTCCCATGAACTGCGCACGCCCGTGGCCCGGATCCGCTTCGGGGTCCAGATGATCGAGGACTGTGAGGACCCTGAGATGCTGCGCTCTCAGCTGGGTGCCATAGACGGGGATATCCAGGAGCTGGACGAGCTCATTGATGAGATCCTGACCTATGCCCGCCTGGAGCAGGGCGGTCCCATCATGGCGGTGCAGCGGCTCGATATTGCTGACGTCGTGGATCAGGTGATCGAGGAACAGCAGAGTATCCGTCCAGAGCTGCGCATCGAGTCCGATATTCCAGGGGATTCGCGGTCCCACGCGGAGGCGGATGCGGAACCCCGCTACATACACAGGGCCATCCAGAACCTGGTGGGCAATGCCGCCCGCTACGCCAGTGAGCGGGTTCTGGTGGCCTGCCATTTCGATGACCAGACCATGCGTATAGATGTCCAGGATGACGGCAAGGGCATTCCCGAGGAGGACTGGGACAAGGTGTTCACCGCCTTTGCCCGGCTGGATGACAGTCGCACGCGCAGCTCCGGGGGTTATGGTCTGGGCCTGTCGATTGTCCGGCGCATCCTGTACTGGCACGGTGGCCAGGCGTTCGTGGGGCGTTCGGAGACCCTGGGCGGGGCCTGCTTCACGCTGGTCTGGCCCCGTCATCAGCCCCGGGATCAGCATGAGGGCAGCGCGCGCACGGAGGATCCGTCATGACCCGAATACTTGCCATTGACCAGGGCACCACCAGTTCGCGGGCTATCCTGTTCGATGAGGATGGTCAGCCCCGCCAGATCGCCCAGCATGAATTCCAGCAGTTCTATCCTGGAGACGGCTGGGTGGAGCACGATCCGATGGAGATCTGGAATACCACCCACAGGGCCTGCCTGGAAGTGCTGCAGCAGGAGGGCATTACGGCCCGTGAGGTCGCCGGTATCGGCATCACCAACCAGCGCGAGACCACCATCGTCTGGGACAGGGCCACAGGCGAGCCCATCCATCGCGCCATTGTCTGGCAGGACCGTCGCACCACGCCCCAGTGCGAGACCCTCAAACGCCAGGGCTGGGAATCCACGCTGGTGGAACGGACTGGTCTTCTGATGGATCCCTATTTCTCGGCCACCAAGCTGGGCTGGATCCTGGATCATGTAGAGGGGGCGCGGACGCGGGCTGAACGTGGTGAACTGGCGTTGGGCACCATCGACACCTGGGTTCTCTGGAAGCTGACCAATGGCCGTGTGCACGCCACTGATGCCACCAATGCCTCGCGCACGGCGCTTTTCAACATCCACGAGCAGAAATGGGATGAGCGTCTTCTGGAGCTTTTCCGCATCCCCGCCGCGCTGCTGCCGGACGTACAGGACAGCGCCTCGGACTTCGGGCGCACGGATCCACAGGTGCTGGGCGAGGCGGTGACGGTGGGCGGCATCGCCGGGGACCAGCAGGCCTCACTCTTCGGCCAGACCTGCTTTGAGCGCGGTATGGCCAAGAGCACCTACGGCACCGGCTGTTTCCTGATGCTCAATACCGGCAGCGAGGCGATCCGTTCCGAGAACCGGCTTCTGACGACCGTCGGCTACCGGCTGGAAGGGCAGACCACCTACGCCATGGAGGGCAGTATCTTTGTGGCCGGTGCGGCCATCCAGTGGCTGCGGGATGGCATCAAGCTGATCCAGAGTGCGGACGAGTGCGAACCCATGGCGGAATCCGTGGGCGTGGAGAATCCGGTCTACCTGGTGCCCGCCTTCACCGGGCTGGGCGCGCCCTACTGGGATCCCCACGCCCGCGGCGCCATTCTGGGGCTGACCCGGGATACGGGCATCGAGGACATCGTGACCGCCGGCCTGCAGTCGGTGTGCTACCAGACCAAGGACCTGGTCCGGGCCATCCAGAACGACGGCGCGCCGTTGGAGGAGCTGCGCGTGGATGGGGGCATGGTGGTGAACAACTGGTTGATGCAGTTCCTGGCCGATATCCTCAACGTGGCTGTGGACAGGCCCGCGATCACCGAAACCACAGCGCTGGGCGCGGCCTGTCTGGCCGGGCTCCAGACCGGTGTGTACGACGGGCTGGACCGCATCCGCGAGCGCTGGCATGTGGACCGCCGGTTCGAACCGGCCATGGCCCCGGCGGTGCGTGAGCGCGCCTACCAGGGCTGGCTGGATGCGGTTGAGAAGGTGACGCGCTCGCGCTGAGTGGTGCTCAGTCGAGCCGGTCGAAGCCGAGGATCAGCCCCTCAAGCAGTGCCTTCTGGGCATGCAGCCGGTTTTCCGCCTCGTCCCAGACCACGCTGCTGCGGTGCTCCAGCATGTGTTCCGAGATCTCCTCGCCACGGTGGGCCGGCAGGCAGTGCATGAAGAGCGCATCCCGGTCGGCGTGCTCCATCAGCTCCGGTGACACCTGGTAGCTGCTGAAGTCCCTGATGCGTTTCTGCTGTTCCTCTTCCTGGCCCATGGAGGCCCAGACGTCGGTCACCACCAGGTTGGCGTCGCGTACGGCCTCTTGCGGGTCGTTCACGATCCGCACCCGGTCCTGGTTGGCTGCCACCAGGGCGCTGTTGGGCTCATAGCCCTCCGGGCAGGCCACCACCAGCTCGAAATCGAACTGCAGTGCCGCGTTGATGTAGGAGTTGCACATGTTGTTGCCATCGCCTACCCAGACGACTTTTGCGCCCTGGATGGAGCCCCGGTGCTCGCGCCATGTCTGCATGTCCGCCAGGAGCTGACAGGGATGGAAATCGTCGGTCAGCGCGTTGATGACCGGCGTACGGGAGAAGGTGGCAAAGCGCTCGAGCGTCTCGTGACTGAAGGTGCGGATCATGACCGCATCCACCATGCGCGAGATCACACGGGCGCTGTCCTCCACGGGCTCACCGCGGCCCAGCTGGGTATCCCGGGGCGAGAGGAAGATGGAACCTCCGCCGAGCTGGGTCATGCCCGCTTCGAAGGAGACACGGGTCCGGGTGGAGGATTTCTCGAAAATCATCCCCAGACTGCGATTGTGCAGGGTGTCCCGGTGGATGCCCTGGTCACGCTCCCGGCGCAGGGCCGAGGCGTGATCCAGTACACGCGTCAGTTCATCGTTGTCCAGATCCAGCAGTGTCAGGAAGTGTCGGACGGTCATGCTGTTTTCCCTTTATAGCAGGCAGCGTTACTGGCGCGGGCGGTCACGGTCATCGGCGGCGTACAGCTTGATGATCCGGATGACCTGGTCCGCCAGGTAATCCGCTTCGTCGTCGGTCATGGTCAGTGGTGGCAGCAGCCGGATCACCCGCTCCCGGGTGATGTTGAGCAGGATGCCCTGGACTTTGGCCAGCAGCACCAGTTCCGAGCAGGGTTCGGTGAGCTCAATGCCCAGCATCAGTCCCTGGCCCCGGATGTCGTGTATGTATTCGGCTCCTTCCAGGTGTTCCCGGAAACGGTCGAGCAGCCGCTGACCCAGAACGCGGGCGCGATCCGTGAGCGCATCCTGTTCAATCGCATCCAGCACGGCGAGGGCGGCGGCACAGCCCAGGGGGTTGCCACCGAAGGTGGAGCCGTGGCTGCCGGGGCCGAAAACCCGGGCGGCGTCGCCCCGGGCCAGACAGGCGCCGATCGGGTAACCGTTGCCAAAACCCTTGGCCAGTGTGACCACATCCGGCTCAACCCCTGCCTGCTGGCAGGCCAGGTAGGTGCCGGTGCGGGCGTTGCCGGTCTGGACTTCGTCCAGCATCAGCAGCCAGTTGTTGCGGTCACAGATGTCACGGAGTCCGGGCAGGTAGTCCGGGTCCGGAATGGTCACGCCGCCTTCGCCCTGAACGGGCTCGACCAGAATGGCGACGACATCATGGTTGGCCTCTGCAATGGCCTCGATTGCTGCCAGATCATTGAAAGGGGCGCGCACGAAGCCGCTGACCAGTGGCTCGAAGCCGGCCTGGACGCGGCGGTTACCGGTGGCTGTCAGGGTCGC